>JAPSKX010000153.1 GCA_031181325.1 Paenibacillus sp. | reverse complement strand
CGACGTAGCCCGCCGCTTGCAGCGTGACGAGGGAGTAGGCGCCCTTCGCCAGCGACTTCTCGTGGAACGCGGTCGCTCCGATGCCCGGCACGTCGTGCAGCGCCCAGTCGACGCCGCCGTAATACCAAGGCACGTAGCCGTCGCTGGAATGATGCCAGTCGGCGCCCGCGTTGGACGCGTTGTTTTCCCAGTTGTACGTCGAGAGGCGGTTGCCGCCGAGACGGCGCGCGGTCCAGTTTTCCGTGCCGTCCAGATCGTCGTTCGTTCCATAGATATAAGGAGAGATCGGCGCGCGATCCGCAGTCGGATCGATCTCGAACGAGACGTCGAACGCGCCCGTCGGGCTGCGCAGCGTGTTGAGGCGCAGCGGGTCGCTCCACGGCCCGAGCGTCGCGCCGTCCTTCGCGCGAACGCGGTACGTGTGCACCTCGCCGGAGGTTAAGCCTTCGTGCGTATAGGACGTCTGCGTCCCGGCGTCGAGGACCGCGCCGTCGATCTCGACGTCGTACCCGGTGACCTCCTCGTCGAGCGCTTTCCATGTCAGCGCGATCGAAGTCTCCGTCTTCGCCGCGCGCACGTTCGCCGGCGGCGGGAGCTGCTGCGCGCCCGTCGTCTTCAACGTGATCGGCGCGCTCCAGACGCTCGGCATCGCCGCTCCGCGGGCGCGAACCTTGTACGTGTGCTTCGTGCCCGGGTTCAGCCAGTCATGCGTGAACGCTGTGCCCTGCACATTCTCGATCAAGCGGCCGTCCGCTTCGACGTCGTAGCCGAGCGCGCCGTCGACCGGCTGCCACGTCAGCGAGATCGCGTCGTCGCTCGGCGTCGCGACGATGCCGTCCGGGAACGCCGGCATATCGTACAGCGCCGGCTCCTCGCCCCAAGCGAGCTCGCCGTAGACGTATCCGGCGACGCTGGTCGCCGGGGCCATCGAACCCGAGTTCAGGAACGAGTGGTCGTTCGATTGATCGAACGAGGACCAATCCTGCTTGTTGATCCACGTATAGACGCCGGCCTTCCCGCCGGGCGCGAGCGTGCCGGAACCCTCGGCGAAGGAAATCTCCAAGTAATGATCCGCGTTTTCGCCCGGGATCGGCATCTTCGCGAACCGCGTCGAGACGTTCTCCTTCGTCACCGTCGACCAGAAGCCGATCGAGAGCGGCTTCTCGCCGTCGATCGTGAAGTAGTAGCGCGTCTTCAGGTCGCTCAGCTCGATCGGCGCGGCCGTATTGTTGACGATCTCGAACTCCGGCGAAGGCATCTGCGTGGAGAGATTCGTGCCGGTCTTGCCGAAGACGGCGATCGGCGTCGACGGCACCGGGTCCGGGTTCGGTTCAGGCTCCGGTTTCGGGTTCGGATCCGGATCGGGGTTCGGATCCGGATTGGGATTCGGGTTCGGTTCTGCCGGCGCGCCTTCGTCCGCCAGCCGCTCGCCCCAGACGAGCTCGCCGTCCACGAACGCCGGCACCTTCGCCCAGTCGACGTACGACGAGTCGGCGCCGTTGAACGAGAAATCGTTCGTCTGCGTGAACGAATGCCAATTCGTCTTGTTGAACCAGCCTACGATCGCGAGGGAATCGCCCGCGGCCAACGTCCCGGCGGCGCTCTCGAAGCCGATCTCGAGCGCATGATCGGCGCCGTCGACCGGTACGTTCAGCTTCACGAAACGTACGTTCAGGTTTTCCTTGCCGACCGGCGTCCAGCAGTCGAACGCCATGACGGCGTCGCCGTCCGCCGTGAAATAATACTTCAGCGTCACGTCTTCGAGCGCCAAGGGAGCATCCCCGTCGTTCACGAGTCTGAACTGCGGGCTCGGCTGCTGCGTCGACTCCGAACGCCCCGCGTTGTAAAACTGTATCTTCACTTGCCCGTCGGCCGCCGCCGAAGCGATCGGCGTCCGCTGCCATCCGCCGAACGCCAGCATTCCGTTCAAAGCCACCGTGCAAGCCAATGCGACGGCCCACCCGCGTCTGCCGCGGAATCTCTGTTTGTTCTCCACTTCCATCATCTTCCTCCCTGTTTTGGTCACAGTCGCTATCATACCGAAAGGTGAAATTCGTTTTTGTGTCGTGCGCCACATTCTGAAAAAAAATTTCAAAGGGTGTCCGCTCGGCATTTTCTTCGAATCGTCCACTTCGGCGACAAGACTTCTAGGGCGGCGAAAACGGGGGGATTGAATGATGAACGCTCGGAGCACTGCGAACGGCGACGGCGACGGACTTACGGGCTCGTACTACGATCATGCGGACTAGACGAACCTCGTGCGGACGCGAACCGACCCGTCGTTCGACTTCTGGCGGGATCATGGGCTCCGGCGAGCCGCAATTTTCGGAGACGTATACGTTCTACGCCAACGCGGACGACGGCCAGTTGATCATCGACGAATGGCATAACGGCGCGACGGAATATGCCGGCGCGATCGCCCTTGCCGCGATCGAGCGATCCTTACGCGCGCAGCCGGCCGGCGATATGGTAGACTCGAAGAAGTAGAAGCGCGCTGCTCGGCAGCCGCGGAAGGAGGAGGCGAACGCGCATGCAACCGTTCACTGAACGCACGGTCGAGGTCATCCGCGCGATCCCGGCCGGGCGCGTCATGACGTACGGCCAAGTCGCCGAGGCGGCCGGGAGCCGTCGCGGCGCGAGGCAGGTCGTGCGCATCCTGCACGCGCTCAGCGAGAAGCTCGGCTTGCCGTGGCACCGCGTCGTGAATGCGCAAGGCCGCATCGCGCTGACGGACGACGAGGGGCGCTACACGCAGCGCGAGCTGCTTCGGCGGGAAGACGTGGCCGTCGACGAGGACGGTCGGCTCGACTTAGAGGCGTACCGATATCGGGGCTGACTCAGGGGGAGACGAGGCGCCGCGGCGTTCGACACCGCGGGACGCCCGGGCCGCGCCGCCGGAATGTCTGCTTTCCCGGGTGACGGCCTCTTCTTCCCCGGGTACTTTTACGAAAGCGCTTGCGCGATAATAGTAGAAGCGCCCGCTATGCCGACTTTAGGTTGACGAAGGGGATGCATATCTTCATGGGACGAATGTCGATAAGGATGCTCCTATCGCTCCTTCTCTTCTCCGCGACGGCTTCGAGTTGCTCGTGGTCGTCCGATGCGCCGCAGCCTTCCTTCCCGGGCGGCGCGAAGGAGCCGATCTCGTATTCGATCAATACGGCCGACGACAAGCTGCGATGGGGAACGCCGATCACCGACGTCATCACGGCGAAGACCGGGGTTGCCTTGGAGTACGAGCTGACGATCGGCGAGCAGTTCCAGCGCTGGGACTTGTGGCTCGCCGGAAACGATTATCCGGACATCGTCGTGCTCGATCCGAAATATACGGCGCGATACAAGGAGGCGGGGGCGATTATCCCGCTGAACGACCTGATCGACCGGTACGGCCCGAACATTAAAGCCAAATACGGCGAATATTATAACTTGCTGAAGGACGAGAACGGCGACATTTATTCGATTTACTCGGTTAAGAACGCCAAGGAAGCGCCCGCCGACAGCAGCGGCAACTTCATCGTGCAATACGACGTGCTTCGGGAAGCCGGATATCCGGAAATCCGCACGTTCGATCAATTGTATGAAGTCGTTCAAGCCTATGCGGAGAAGCACCCGACGATCGACGGGAACGCGACGATCGGATTCGGCGCGTACATGAACGGCTGGACGATGAAGCACGCGTTCAACAATCCGGTCATTTTCGCGAAGGGCTTCCCCGATCACGGCAATTACACGATCGACGCGGCCGGCGAAGTCCGGTACAATCCGGTGTCCGACGATACGAAGGCGTATTACCGATTTCTCAACCGCTTGTACGTCGAGGGGTTGTTCGACCGCGAAGCGTTTTCCATGGACGAACGGTCGTTCAAAGCGAAGGTCGCGCAAGGGCGCGTGCTGACGGCCTACGCGCCGAGCTGGATGGTCGGCGAAGCGGAGAAGGCGCTTCGCGCGTCCGGCATGCCGGAGCGGGCGTACGCGCACCTGCCGCTGTACTTCGATGCGGATACGGTCGATCGCTCGAACGCGATCACGCCGACAAGCGCAGGCAGCTTCCAGTGGACGATCTCGAGCAAGGCGAAGCACCCCGAGCGCATCGTCCGGATGATCGACTTCCTCTTCTCCGACGAGGGGCAAATTCTGACGCAATGGGGCATCGAGGGAGAGGATTACACGGTCGCGAACGGCAAGCGCGCGATCGACCCGGAGCTGCTGCGCCGGCGCCAGAAGGACGTGGAGGTCGATTACGAGCGAGGCTTCAAGAGCGTCGCGACCGGCGACTCGATGTGGTTCGGCATCGGCCACGGCACGCTGCTCGCGGACGGCGATTACGCGACGCCGCTTACGAAGGAGCACGTCCGGGCGAGCTACGACGAGACGACGAAGGCGGTGCTCGAGGCGTACGGGAAGCAGGTGTGGGCGGACTTCCTGCCGCCGGTCGAGAAGGTGCCCGGCTTCCTCTGGCAGCTGACGCCGCCGGAGGAGACGATGATCGAGGAACAGCGCATGGACGACGCGTGGCGCAAGCATGTGCCGAACATCGTCATGGCGCCGAGCGAAGCCGAGTTCGAAGCGGCCTGGGACGCGTTCGTCGCCGAGATCGATGCGGCGGGCGTCCGGAAGGCGAACGCGGCGTACACGCGCCTCTGGAGGCAGTTCATGACGACGTATCGAGAAAGTATAGGCGGCGGTTGAGATGAAGATTCGGACGAAGCTGATTCTTACGAACCTGTTCGTCGTCCTGTTCCTGCTCGGGACGCTGACGTACGTCTTCATGAAGCGCAGCACGGACCTCGTCTTCGAGACGATCGCCGAGAACAACGAGCTGTCCTTGTCGCAGGTCGCCTCCAACCTCGACAACAAGCTGCGTTCTTACGAGGAAATCGCGAACGCGATCTTCCTGAACAATGCGCTCGATGCGGCCGCCTCCAAGCGTTATACGGACGACCGCGAGGCGTATCGGATGTATTTCGACTATTACCAGCCGTTCGTCTCGGCGATCCAAATTTCCAAGGACATCTACCAATTCTATCAATATTCCGACAACCCCACGTTCCGTTTCGCGAACGTGTTCGCGATCGACGACGAGGTGAGAGACAGCGAGTGGTATCGCCGGACGCTGCAGACGCGAAGCGGCGGCCTCTGGACGAAGCCGTACGTCGCGCCGGGCGACAATAAGCCCGTGTTCAGCTTTCGCAAGCGACTGAACAACTTCGATCGGGACTCGGTGCGGGTCGTCTCGCTGGAAATCAAGGTCGACGTTCTGCACGACCTGATCAACGAGGAGAGCAAGAGCAAGAGGTTCTTGTTCGTTCTGCCGAACGGCGACGTGCTGTTGGACACCGCCGCGGAAGCCGACGCTTACGCCTCCTTGGACGACCTGCCCTTCCGGGAGCGGCTTCTCTCGGGCGAGACGACCGGGAGCTTTACGTTCCGGAACGCGGGGGAGACGTATCAGATGTTCTTCCAAACGCTCGAATCCCGGAACACGGTGAAGGGCTTGATGGTGGTCAGCTACGTGCCGCTCACCGAAATCATGCCGAAGATCGACCAGTTGAAGTCGCTCGCCGTCCTGCTGCTCGCCGTCGCGTTCCTCGTCTCGGCGCTGCTCATCGCGCTGTTCTCCGTCGGCCTGACGCGCCGGTTGTCGGAGCTGTCGAGCAAGATGCGGAGCTTAAGCCGGGACAACTTCGAAAGCTTCGTCGTCGTGAAGGGCAAGGACGAGGTGGCGCAGCTCGGCGAGATGTTCAACATGATGGTGCGTCGGCTTCGGGAGCTCATCCGGGAAGTGTATCAATCGGAGCTGGATCGGCGGGAGCACGAGCTGCGGACGAAGGAAGTCGAGCTGTACGCGCTGCAGACGCAGATCAATCCGCACTTCCTGTTTAACGTGCTGAATATGATTCGAGGCAAGCTGCTCATCTCCGGCGAGCGGGAGAACGCGAAGGTCGTCGGCCTGCTCGCGAAGTCGTTCCGCATGATGCTTAAGAAGGGCGGTCGGACGATCCCTTTGTCCGAGGAGCTGGAGTTCGTCGATATTTATCTGCAAATTCAGCAGTACCGGTTCGGCGATAAATTCTCGTATTCGATCGAGCTGGACGATGCGTTCCGCACGGTGGACGTGCCGAAGCTGTGCGTGCAGCCGCTCGTCGAGAACGCGCTGTCGCACGGCGTCGAGCTGAATCCGGTGCGATCGCATATCGCGATTCGCGGAGACGCGAAGGACGGCCGGCTGCACGTGGTCGTCTCCGACGACGGGCTCGGCATGCCGCCGGCGCGGCTCGAGGAGGTGCGCGGCTGGCTGCGCCTGGCGGAGAGCCTCGAATTGGATGAGCATATCGGCCTGCGCAACGTGCATCTGCGGCTGCGGCAGCTGTACGGCGAGGCGTACGGTCTCGTCGTCGACAGCGAGGAGGGCAAGGGGACGCGCGTCTCGATGATCATTCCGATGCCGAGCCTCGCGAAGGAGGAGGGGGTCTGACATGTACGACGTATTGATCGTGGACGACGAGCCGGTCGCTCGGGAGTCGCTTCGGTACTTGATCGATTGGGAGGAGCACGGCTTCGCGATTCGGGCCGAGGCGGCGAACGGGCAGCAGGCGCTCGAGCTGCTGCGGGAGCGGCACTTCGCCTTGGTGCTCACCGACATCCGCATGCCGACGATGAACGGACTCGAGCTGATCGCTCGGATGAAAGACGTCGCGGATTGCCCCGTCGTCATCTTAAGCGGCTACGACGACTTCGAATATGCGCGTCAGGGGCTGAAGCTGGGCGCGAAGGAGTATTTGCTCAAGCCCGTCGACGAGGACGAGCTGATCGCGACGCTGCGGCGCACCGCCGAGGAGCTGGAAGAGCGATTGTTCGCGGAGCGGCAGCACCGGCTGGGGCTTTCGGCGATGCGCGATCAGCTGCTTCGTCGGCTCGTCCACGGCGCGGCGAGCCGGCGGGAATTCGAGGAGCAGCGGGCGCTCGTCGGCTGGCGGCCGGGCGAGGAGACGTTCGGCTGCCTCGTCGTCGAGATGGACTTCGTGTACGGCGGCGGGAAGGACGAGGAGGCGCTTTCTGAGAAGGATATCGAGCTGAAGCGCTACGCCGTCCGCAACATCTGCGAGGAGCTGACGGCGGACGACGGCTTCGTCTTCGAGGATTCGGAGGATCGGTACGGCGTCCTTCTGTTCGCGGGCGCCGCGGCGAAGGTGCCCGCCGCGCTGCGGGAGCGGGCGGAGGCGATCGCGGCCTCGACGGCGCGGTTCGCCAAGGAGACGGTCAGCGTCGGCGTCGGCGGCCATGCGGCCGGCTTCGACGCGGTGCCGGGCGCGTACCGCGCGGCGGAGGAGGCGCTCGACCGGAAGTTCTTGACCGGCGCGGGCTCGGTGCTGCTCTCGAAGGACGGCGTCGGGGAGAGCGAGGAAGAGTCCGGCGAGGCGGCGGACGGCGACGAGGAGTTCCGCTCGATCGCGTCCCTGCTGCTCGATGCGGTGCGTCACTTCCGCCGCGAGGACGCCGAGGCGTCGCTCGAGCGGCTGTGGGACGCCTTCCGAACGTCGGACGTCGCGGCGCATCGGGCGAAGCGGATCGTCCTCGAGCTGTTCGTGCAGCTGGCGCGCGTCGTGCGGGAGACGGGCGCGAGCCGGGAGCTGCTGTTCGACCGCGCGTTCGGGGATTACGAGGCGATCATGCGGGTGAAGACGATCGAGGAGCTGCGGCGGCTGACCGAGCGCAAGTGCGAGGCGGTGCTCGCGGCGCTCGCGTCGATGAAGGAGCTGCGCCCGAACAAGGTGATCGAGGAGCTGAAGCGCATCGTCGCGTCGCAATACAGGAACAACGTCAGTCTGCGCAGCGTGGCGCAGCAAATCTACATGAACCCGAATTATCTTGGAAAGCTGTTCAAAGCGAACGTCGGCATGTCGTTCAACGATTATTTGCTGCAGGTCCGGATGGAGAAGGCGAAGGAGCTGCTGCTGCACAGCGATTTGAAGGTGTACGAAATCTCCGAAGCCGTCGGGTACGGGGAGCTCGATTGGTTTTACAAGCGATTCAAGGCGTATACGGGCATCAGCGCAAGCGAATATCGAAGCGGAGGCGAAGCAAGATATGGAAAATAACCGGAAGTGGCGGGCGTCGTGGATATGGGCGGAAGGGCCGGGGGAGGACGTCGACGTCGTCCGGTTCCGGCGCGTCTTTCACGTGCCCGAGGACGGTTCGCACCGGCTGAAGCTCCGCGTCTCCGCGGACAGCCGCTACCGGCTGTACGCGAACGGGGAGCTCGTCTCGGTCGGTCCGGCCAAAGGGGATCAGTACACCCATTACTACGACGAGGTCGACGCGTCGGCGCTGCTGCGGCCGGGCCGCAACGTGCTGGCGGCGGTCGCCGTGCATTACGGCGTCGGGCGCGGCCCGTTATCGGTGTGGCGCTCGCCCCTCGGGGCGTTCCTGCTCGAGGGCGATCTGTCGGACGGCGAGGGGCCGATCGGCACGATCGATACGGGCGCCGCTTGGTCGGCGCACCGGGCGCCGCGGGGGGCGTTCGCTTTCGCCAAGGAGTCGTTCACGCTGTTCGTGGGCGGCGGCGAGCAGGTCGACGGCCGGCTGCTGCCGCACGGCTGGGAGCGCCCGGAATACGACGATGCCGCATGGCCGGCGGCGCGCGTCGTCTCCGGCACGCACGACCGGATGTTCGGGCAGCTGACCCCGTGGCAGCTGACGGCGCGGACGATTCCGCCGATGCGGGACGAGGAAGCGCCGTTCGCCGCGCTCGTGCGGGGGCGGCTCGGCGGCGCCGCGCTCTCGCGGGCGGCGATGGACGGCCCGCTCGAAGCGGCGACGGTCGGGGCGGGCGAGACGGCGCGGTTCGAGCTCGACGCCGGGGAGTTCATGTCGGGCTACGTTCGGCTGGAGCTGACCGGCGGCGCGGGAGCCCGCGTCCGCGTGCTCTACTCGGAATGCTATGAGGAGGCGCCGGGCCCGAACGGCGAACGCCGCAAGGGCGTTCGCGACGAACCGGAAGGCAAGGCGCTGTACGGCTTCGAGGACGCTTACGCGATCGCGGGCTTCGGCACGGACCGCGAGCCGGAAGTATACGAGCCGCTGCACCGACGTGCGTTCCGGTTCCTCGCGTTGACCGTGGAAGCCGGCGAGACGCCGGTCGTCGTGCGCCGGTTCTCGATTCGGCGGACGGGGTATCCGCTCGACGTGACGGCGTCGTTCGCGAGCGCGGACGCGTCGCTGCGGCCGCTATGGGACATCAGCGTCAACACGCTGCGCAACTGCATGCACGAGACGTACGAGGATACGCCCTATTACGAGCAGATGCAGTACGAGCTGGACACGCGGCTGCAGGCGCTGTTTACGTATTATGTCAGCGCCGACGACCGGCTCGCCCGCAAGGCGCTGTACGACTTCCACAGCTCGCTGCTGCCGACCGGCATGCTGCAGAGCCGTTATCCGTCCGTCAGCCCGCAAGTCATCCCGGGCTTCGCGCTGTTCTGGATCATGATGGTGCACGATCATTATCGCTTCTTCGGCGACAAGGCGCTCGTTCGGTTCTATCGCCCGACGATGGACGCCGTGCTCGGCTGGTTCGAGGCGAAGCGCGGCGCGGACGGCCTCGTCGGCACGATGCCGGAGGCGTACTGGTCGTTCGTCGACTGGACGTTCGCCTGGAAGGACAATGCGGGCGCGCCGCCGGCGGGGCGAAGCGGACCGAATACGATCTACAACCTCATGTACGCGGCGTCGCTCGAGATGGCGGCGGAGCTGAACGCGTCGACGGGGCGGCGCGACACGGCCGACGAGTACCGCGAGCGCGCGGCTTCCGTGCGCGAGGCGGTGCGCCGCCGCTGCTGGTCGGCGGAGCGCGGGCTGTTCCGCGACGGTCCGGAGGCGGAGCAGTATTGCCAGCACGCCCAGATCTGGGCGGTGCTGAGCGGGACCGTCGCGGGCGACGAGGCGGCGCGGCTCCTTCGCGCGACGCTCGCCGACGCGACGCTCGCGGGCGCGTCGTTCGCGAACACGTATTACGTGTTCCGCGCGCTGGCGCAGACCGGCATGTACGCCGAGTCGTTCCAGATGTGGGACGCGTGGCGCGAGCAGGTCGCGCTGCGCCTGACGGCATGGGTCGAGGACCCGGTGTCGGTCCGAAGCGACTGCCACGCATGGGGCGCCATGCCGCTGCATGAATTCCCGGCGGAGCTGCTCGGCGTGAAGCCGCGCGAGCCGGGCTTCGCCGCGGTCGACATCTCGCCGACGCCGGGGCCGCTCGCATTCGCCGAGGGCGTCGTCGCCACGGCGCGCGGACCCATTCGGGTCGAGTGGCGCGTCGCGGGCGGCGAGTTCGTCCTGCGGGCGAACGGTCCGGCCGACACGCCGGTCGTCGTCGCGCTGCCGAACGGCGAGACGCGCGCGTTCGACCGGATGGACGGCCCGGGCATCGAGGCGGCATGCCCGTACGTCGGCGCGGGGGCGGCTGCGCACGACGCTTCTTGAATGATCAGGCGTCGGCGGAAATAATCATCGGATTAGGAGGGGTTGTCCGCAGGGCGGGCAGCCTCTTCGTCACATACCGGGATTGTATACGTACCCGGGCGCCTTCCATTATGATCGGAGGGAAGGAGGTGACGGTCGTGAATGACGCCGAGAACGAACGAAACGCGTATCGACCGGATCGGTATATCGAAAGCTTGCTCGACGGATTGGAACGGGAGCGGGAGGCGGCGTCCCGCGGCGTCCTATGGAAGGAGCGGCGCCCCCGGCTGCAGCAAGCGCTCCGCGAGGCGATCGGCGGCTTCGACGAAGAAGGGCGCCCGCCGCTCGCGCCGAGGCGGCTCGAAGCGGTCGAGCTCGACCGGGCGGTGCGGGAGCGGGTCGAGTATACCGCAGCGGAGGAGCTGCTCGTTCCGGCGTACGTCGTCGCGCCGAAGAAGGCCGCGGCGCGGAAGCGGCCCGCGATCGTAGCGCTGCACGGCCACGGCTGGGGGAGCCGCGAGATGGTCGGCCTGCTGCCGGACGGACGTCCGAACGTCGACGTGCCGTCCGGCCACGGCCGCACGGCGGAGGCGCTGGTCGACCGCGGCTTCGTCGTGCTCGCGCCCGAAATCGTCGGCTTCGGCGACCGGCGGCTCGCCCGGGACGAAGCCGGAGCGCGCGAGGACCCGAAGTCGAATTCATGCTTCCCGCTCGCGGCGGCGCTGCTCATGGCGGGGAAGACGCTGGCGGGGTTGCGCGTCTTCGAAGCGATGCGGGCCGTCGATTATTTGCGGCAGCGCGACGACGTCGATCCCGAGCGGATCGGCATGATCGGCTTCTCCGGCGGCGGGATGATCGCGGCGCTCGCGGCCGCCGCGGACGAGCGCGTCCGGGCGGCCGCGATCTACGGCTACGCGAACACGTTCCGCAGCGGGGTTCTGGCCCGGCGGCATTGCCTGGATAACTACTTGCCGGGCATCCTGCGGCAGGCCGAGCTGCCGGAGCTGCTTGCGCTCGTCGCGCCGCGGCCGCTCTTCCTCGAGTCGGGGGAGGCGGACCCGCTGTTTCCGGCGTACGGCGTCCGGGCGGCGGCAGGCTTCGTCGCGGGATGCCCGGCAAGTAGTTAT
>JAPSKX010000015.1:48120-48640 GCA_031181325.1 Paenibacillus sp. | reverse complement strand
CGCGCAGCTATGCCGTCGACGAATACGCCGTCGTCGCCTGCACGGCGTCCGACACTGTCTCGGGCATCGTGTACGACCCTTGCGCCGGTTCGATCGTGGCGGCGCCAGCGATCGAGCTCGGCGTCGGAACGCACGAGGCGTCCGTCAACGCCGTCGACGCCGCGGGCAACGTCGGCACCGCGATGGTCGTCTTTACGGTCGAAGCGCCCGATACCGCCTTGTTAGTGCGCCTGATTGAAGGGTATGTGGCGGGCGAAGGCGAGCAGGGGATCGAAAATTCGCTGATCCAGAAGGCGGTGAAAGGGAACTTCGACGCCTTCGAGAACGAGGTGGCGGCGCAAACCGGCAAGCGGCTCACCGCGGAGCAGGCGGCGATGCTGCTCTCGGTCGCGAGGTTGCTGCTGTAAACGGCGAAGGGCCGCGTTCAATTCGAGGAGGGTTCTACACGCGGGGGAAAACGAATAAACAGAAGCGGGGGGCCGGTGGAGGGAGCCGCGTGAGGGTTGTTATGGTTAAAGCC
>JAPSKX010000015.1:0-48110 GCA_031181325.1 Paenibacillus sp. | reverse complement strand
GAAGCGGCTGCCCTTAGGAGGCAGCCGCTTCTGTATGAAGATGGTAACGACGAGTGCGAAGCTTGTCTACTTCGCGATGCGCAGGTCGAGCCCGTGCTCCGCGAACTCTTCGATTTGGTTCGGCTTGATGCCGTCGTCGGTCAGGAACACATCGATATGCTCCGGACTCGCGAATTGCACGAACGAGTTCGTGCCGATCTTGGAGCTGTCGCACAGGACGATGACCTGAGACGAGATTTTCACCATGATGCGCTTGATTTCCGCCTGATTGATGTCCGGCGTCGTGCAGCCCTTCTGCAGGCTGAAGCCGTTCGTGCCGAGGAACACCTTGTCGACGTTCAGCTCGGACAGCAGGTTCGCCGCGAACGGGCCGATCGTGCAGTGGAACTTCTTGCGCAGCGTGCCGCCGATGACGACCACCTGTACGCCTTCGAAGTCCTCGAGACAGCGGGCGATCTCGAGATCGTTGACGATGGCGGTGACGTTGCGCTTGTCCCGCAGCAGCTTCGCGAGCTCGTACGTCGTCGTTCCGGTATCCAGAATGACGATGTCGCCGTCCTCGATCAGCTCCGCGGCTTTCCTCGCGACCGCTTGCTTCTGTTTATGGTTTTTGATCGTTTTGTTATGGTTGTCCAGCTCGAAGCCGACTTTCAGCGTGTCGGGCGGAATCGCGCCGCCGTGCGTCCGCTTGATGAGCCCGTTCGCTTCCAGGTCCCGCAGGTCGTTGCGGATCGTCGCCGGCGACACCTGGAAGTGCGAG
The DNA here is from genome assembly GCA_031181325.1 of Paenibacillus sp. Lineage (GTDB taxonomy): Bacteria > Bacillota > Bacilli > Paenibacillales > YIM-B00363 > Paenibacillus_AE. Next base: position 47,350 of record JAPSKX010000015.1, on the reverse strand, counting down.
ATTAAATCCGGCACCAGCACTTTGCCTCGCTCTTGGACGAGCTGGACGATTTCCATCTTCCGCTCCTCGGCGAACAGCACGTCCCTCGCGATCTCCTTCGAATTCGTCTCTTCCATCGACCATCCTCTTTTCTACGCGAACAATCGATACCGATTATACCATAAAACAAAAGCGATCACTATCATCCGTTACGGATTTTCGAGCTGAATCCTCGTAAAAAACGATTGACGATCGTTAAAACGATAAAATATAATAACAATGAACAATAAAAGATAATAACAACGGATCGATTTCGGCCGGACAGAAGGGGATTGTCCATGGGTGTCAAAGACATTAACGTAGCGGTCATCGGCGCGGGACGCGCGGGTCTGATCCACGCGAATAACTTCCGCAGGAGCGTCCCGTACGCGAGGCTCGTTGCGGTCGTCGACCCGAACCGAACGGCGGCGGAACAAGCCGCCAAGGAGCTCGGCGTCGAGACGTGGTACGCCGACTATCGCGACGCGCTGCGGAACGACGGCATCGACGCGGTCGTCGTGGTGACGCCGACGATCTATCATCGGGACATCGTCGTCGACGCGGCGCGCGCCGGGAAGCACGTGCTGTGCGAGAAGCCGATGGCGATGAACGCCGAGGAATGCGAAGCGATGATCGAGGCGGCGAACGACGCGAAGGTAAACCTGCAGATCGCGTTCATGCGGCGCTTCGACGCCAGCTTCCAGGAAGCGAAGGCAAGGCTCGACAGCGGCGAGATCGGCGATCTCGTGCTCATCCGCTCGCTTACCCGCGGGCCGAGCACGCCGCAGCCTTGGATGTACGACTTGAAGAAGAGCAACGGACCGCTCGCCGAGGTGAACAGCCACGACATCGATACGCTGCGCTGGTTCGCCGGCTCGGAGTTCCGCGAGGTGTACGCGATCGCGGGCAACTACCGCTCGCCGGAAGCGGCGGTACAATACCCCGATTTCTACGACAACGTGTTGCTGACGGGCCGCTTCGAGAACGGCCGCCAAGGCGTGATCGACGGAGCGTTGGCCGTCCAGTACGGGTACGATTCCCGGGTGGAGATTCTCGGGACGGAGGGCGTCATCTTCATCGGACAGCTGCATGAGAAGACGGTCGTCACCGCGCGACGGAACAAAGAAATTACGAGGCCCTTCATGAACAGTTGGAGGCATCTGTATAAGGACGCGTACCTGGCGGAGGATACGGAATTTATTTTAAGCATCTTGGAGCAGCGATCGCCGCAGGTGACGGGCTACGACGGGATGATGGCGGTGAAGGTGGTCGAAGCGGGCAACCGCTCGATCCGGGAGGCGTCCGTCGTACGCTTGTCATAACTACAGCGGAAGGAGCATGTCCATGCTAGCGGCCCAGATGACAGGGATTCGGAAGATCGAACTGCGAGACGTCCCCGTGCCGGACATCGGAGAAGACGAGCTGCTCGTGAAAGTGAAGAGCGTCGGCATTTGCGGAACGGACTTGCGTATTATCGGCAACGGTCTGCCGGGCATGGACGAGGACCATCCTCGGGTGCTCGGCCATGAAATCAGCGGCGTCGTCGCCGCCGTCGGCCGGCGCGTCGACGCGTATCGGGAAGGGCAGCGCGTCGCGATCGCGCCGAATATGGGCTGCGGCGTCTGCCGGCACTGCGGCCGGGGCGACGCGCATCTGTGCGCGAATTACCGGGCGCTCGGCGTGCAGCTCGACGGCGGCTTCGCCGAATACGTGCGGGTGCCCGCCGCCGCGGTGCGCTCCGGCAACGTATTCGTGCTGCCGGATCACGTCGGCTTCGACGCCGCCGCGATCAACGAGCCGCTCTCCTGCGTCTATAACGGGCTGCAGCTATGCCCGGTCGCGGTCGGCGACGACGTGCTCATTATCGGCGCGGGGCCGATCGGCATCATGTACGCCATGATGGCGAAGCTGTCCGGCGCGGCGCGCGTCTTCGTCGCGAACCGGAGCAAGGGCCGGCTCGATTGGGCCAAGCGGATCGACGGCAGCTTCGTGACGATCGAGGCGGAGGCGCTGCGGGAGACGATTCTCGACCTGACGAACGGGGAGGGCGTCGACGTCGCGGTGACGGCGAATCCGTCGCCGGAGGCGCAGCAGCTGGCCGTCGAGCTGACGGCCATGAACGGCAGGATCAACTTCTTCGGCGGACTGCCGAAGGACCGACAGATCGTGCCGATCAATACGAACGCGGTGCACTACAAGCAAATCCTGCTGACGGGATCGACGAAGGCGAACAATGAACATTTCCGCAGCACGCTGCGGATGATCTCCGCGGGTCTCCTCGACGTCGGCAGCCTGGTCACGTCGCGGTACCCGCTGAGCCGATTCGAGGAGGCGCTGGAGAACGCCTCGAGCGGAAGCGGCATGAAGACGGTCGTCGCGTTCGAGTAAACAATCGCGGAATAAGAAGACGAGGTGGGGAACGTGAGCAAGCGGAACGGTACGATTCTCTGCGTGGCGAGCGTCGACATCGGCACGCAAGGCACGAAGGCGGCGCTCTTGACGCCGGACGGAAACGTCCTGGCGTCGGCGTTCGTTCCGTCGAATTTAATTCGGCGCAGCGGCGGAGAAGTCGAGCAGCGCCCGGACGACATGCTGCGCGAATGCGTGCAAGCGCTCGCCGCCTGCACGGCCGCGAGGCCGGAAGCCGCCGTCGAGGCTGTGGCGCTCAGCGGGCAGATGGCCGGGGTTCTGGGCATCGACGCCGGCGGGGAGGCCGCGACGCCTTACGATTCCTGGCTCGACACGCGCTGCGAGTCGCAGTTCGAGCGCATTCGCGCGCTCGGCGAAGCGGCGGTCATCGCCGAGACCGGCTGCCCGATCACGTACGCGCACGGACCGAAGACGTTGTGGTGGAAGCATGAACGGCCGGAAGCATATCGCGCGATCTCGAAATTCGTCGTTCCGACGGCGTACGTCGCCGGACGGCTCGCGGGCGCGACCGCGGACGAAGCGTATATAGATTATACGCATCTGCATTTCTCCGGCTTCGCGGACGCGGCGTCCGGCGGCTGGTCGGCGCCGCTCCTTCGCGATTTGGCTCTCGAGCCGTCGAAGCTGCCGCGCATCGTCAGCCCGTGGGACCGCGTCGGCGGCATGACGGGCGAATGGGCCGCCGCGTGCGGACTGCGCGAAGGCACGCCCGTGCTCGCCGGCTGCGGCGACACGGCCGCCTCGACGCTCGGCGCCGGCATCGTGCGGCCCGGCATGCTGTTCGACGTCGCGGGCACCGCGTCGGTGCTTGCCTGCTGCGTAGACGCCTATAAGCCGGACACGGAGCGGAAGACGCTCATGTTCGCGCGTTCGGTCGTTCCCGGCCTCTGGGCGCCGCTCGCCTACATTAACGGCGGCGGACAATGCATCGCTTGGTTCCGGGAGCAGCTCGCGAACGGCCCGGACGGCGGGGAACCGGACTTCGAAACGCTGAACCGCGGCGCGGCGCGTTGGGCGCCGGGCTGCGACGGGCTGCATTTCGTCCCGCACTTCGGCGGGCGCGTATGCCCGAACAATCCGCTGCTGCGCGGCGCTTGGGTCGGCCTCAACTGGTCGCACGACAACTACGCGATGTATCGGTCGATCTTGGAGTCGATCGCTTACGAATATCAGATTTACTTGGATATCCTGACGGACGCGCTGCCGAATGTCCGGTTCGACGAGGTGCGGGTCGTCGGCGGCGGGGCGAAGGGCGCGGCGTTCAACCGGATCAAGGCGAACGTGCTGGGCGTGCCGTACGCGACGCTGCGAGAGGCGGACACGGGCCATCTCGGCAATCTGCTCATCGCAGGCTTCGCGCTCGGCTGGCACGGCGACTTCGCGGCGGAGGCGGATCGGCTCGTTGCCGTGCGGGAGAGGTTCGAGCCCGACCCGGAGGCGCAGCTCGCGTATGCATCGCCGAAACGCCGGTACCCGGCGCTGCTCGAGAAGGTCGCCGAGCTGCAAAGCCTGTTGAAGGAGCTTGGATAACGGCGCCGGGGGTTAGGCTCCCCCGGACGAAAGCAAGCGAAAGAAGGAGGAATCCCGTTCATGAGATTACCCGAACCGGCGGATCGACCGACGATGTACTTCATCGGCGTGACGACCGGCCAATCTTCGATTATGAAGCTGTTCCCGCTGTGGGCGGAGGCGCTCGGGCTGAAGGACGCGGTCATTAGAGGCATCGATATCGAGATTCATGCGGATCCGGCGAAATACATCGAGTGCGTAGAGTTTATTAAGAACGATCCGCTGTCCTTGGGCGCGCTCGTCACGACGCACAAGATCGACCTGTTTCATGCGGCACGGCACGTCTTCGACGCGTTCGACGCGTACGCGGAGGCGTTCGAGGAGGTGTCCTCGATCTCCAAGCGCGACGGCCGGTTGATCGGCCATGCGAAGGATCCGATCACGAGCGGCCTCGCGATGGAAGCGTTCATCCCGAAGGGCCATTGGGCCGGCGGCGGCGAGGCGTTCCTCATGGGCGCAGGCGGCAGCGCGCTTGCGATCTCGTCCTGGCTCACCGATCCGGCGCGCAACGGGGATATTCCGTCGAAGATCATTGTGAGCAACCGCAGCGAGCCGCGCCTGCGCTCGGCGGAGACGCTGCTCGGGCGCATCGATACGCCTGCGGCGTTCGAATATGCGCTGTGCCCGGAACCGGCGGATAACGACGCGGTGCTCGAGAGGCTCGCGCCGGGCTCTCTCGTCGTCAACGCGACGGGGCTCGGCAAGGACCGCCCCGGCTCGCCGCTGACGGACGACGCGGCGTTCCCGGAAGGCGCGCTCGTCTGGGAGCTGAATTACCGCGGCGAGCTCGACTTCCTGCACCAGGCGAACCGGCAGAAGGCTGCGCGCGGCTTGCATGTGGAAGACGGTTGGATCTATTTCCTGCACGGCTGGACGCAGGTCATCGCCGAAGTGTTCGATCTCGAGATGACGCCGGAGCGCTTCGCGGCTTGCGAGCGCATCGCGGCGGAGACCCGGAAATAAGAGAATCCGAATGAGGAGGAGCCGCTATGAGTACGCATAACCCTACGTCCGGCCAAGCGCCGGCGGCGCTGACGCCGTTCGGCGTATACTTCAGCCTGAACAACGGCTTGTCCGATACAAGGCCTTCGATTCGACGCCATCTGTCCAAGATGGCCGGCATGTACGCCGACGACGCGGCGTTCCGCGCGATGCTGGAGAAGGATGATACGCTGCTGTACGAATTTTACGATCTCGGCGTGCCCGAGGCCGAGGGCAATCTGGCGTTCGGCACGAGCATCGTCTACCCCGGCAAGGTCGGAGACGAATATTTCATGACGAAGGGCCATTTCCATACGATTCTAGATACGGCGGAAGTGTACTATTGCATCGGCGGCAAGGGGTACATGCTGATGGAAAACCCCGAAGGCGACGTGCGGATCGAGGATTTCACGCCGGGCCGCGCCGTGTACGTGCCCGGACGATACGCGCATCGGAGCATCAACGTCGGGACGGAGCCGCTGATCACGTTCTACGTGTTCCGCGCCGACGCCGGCCACGACTACGGCAGCATCGAAACGAAGGGCTTCCGCAAGATCGTCGTCGAGCGGGACGGCGCGCCGGCCGTGATCGACAATCCGAAGTGGAAGTGACGCGCGCGATGGCGACGACCGTGAAGGTGCTTATCACGCCGCGTTCCTTCGGCAAGAACGACCCCGAACCGTACCTGATCTTAGAGCGGGCCGGCTTCGACGTCGCCCGCAACCCGCACGGGCGCATCCTGACGCGCGACGAAATGCGGGAGGCGGCGCGCGACGCCGACGCCATCGTCGTCGGCGTCGATCCGCTCGACCGCGAGGTGCTCGAGTCGGCGCCGCGGCTGAAAGCGGTTGCGAAATACGGCGTCGGCACGGACAACATCGACATGGACTATTGCCGCGAGCGCGGGATTCGCGTGACGGTGACGAACGGCGCCAACGCGGAAGCGGTCGCCGACTTCGCGTTCGCGCTCCTGCTGGCGGCGGCGCGACGACTCGTGCCGATCGACGCGGGCTGCCGACGGCTCGAGTGGGGCAAGGTGACCGGCGTCGACCTGCACCGCCGCACGCTCGGTCTCGTCGGCATGGGCATGATCGGCAAGGGCGTGGCGCGGCGGGCGCGCGGCTTCGACATGCGCATCCTCGCCTACGACATGGCGCGGGACGAAGCATTCGCGCGGGAAGTAGGCGTCGAATACGTCGACAGCCTGCATGAGCTCGCCGCGAGCGCCGACTTCATCTCTCTGCACTTGCCGCTGACGCCTGCGACGCACAACCTGTTCGGCGCGGAACTGCTCGCGCTCATGAAGCCGACCGCCGTGCTCGTCAACACGGCGCGCGGCGGCCTCATCGACGAGGACGCTTTGTACGACGCGTTGAAACAGAATAAAATCTGGGGAGCGGGTCTCGACGTATTCGAGCAGGAGCCGCCGGAGAACAGAAAGCTGCTCGAGCTCGACAACCTCGTAATCGGCTCGCATACGGCCGCTTCTACGTTTCAAGCGATCGACAATATGGGACTGATGGCCGCGAGGTCGTTGGTCGACTTTTTCCAAGGGGGAACGAACGCATGAAGCTTGGGATACACGCGTACGCCTGGTGTTCGCAATGGACGAACGATACGCTCGATCTGATCGATCGGGTGAAGGGGCTCGGCCTCGACTTCATCGAAATTCCGCTGATGACGCTCGACACGTTCGACGCGGCGGCGGTGAAGGCGCGTCTAGACGCGGCGGGCCTCGAAGCGGTCACCTCGACGGTGCTGCTCGGGGACACGGACATTACGAGCGAAGACCCGGCGATCCGCGCCAAGGGGCTGCAGTACTTGAAGGATTGCATCGACGCGACGCACGCGATCGGCGCGACGAGCTTCTCCGGCGTCGTCTATTCGCAGCACGTGAAGGCGGCGAAGGCGCGACCGACGGCGGACGAATGGGCATGGTCGGCGGCGGCGCTGAAGGAAGCGGCCCGGTACGCGCAGCGGGTCGGCGTCACGCTCGGACTCGAGCCCGTCAATCGGTACGAATCGTACCTCGTGAACACGTGCGAGCAAGCGCTGCGGCTCAAGGAGATGATCGGCGAGCCGAACATTCGGGTGCATCTCGACACGTATCACATGAACATCGAGGAGAAGAGCTTCTACGAAGCGACGAAGCGGGCCGGGTCGGACCTTATCCATTATCATCTCTGCGAAAACGACCGCGGCATCCCCGGGACCGGCCTCGTCGATTGGGACGGCCTATTCCGCGCACTCGGCGAATTAAAGTACGACGGCTACGCCGCGCTCGAGTCGTTCGTCGACGTGACCGATAACATGAATACGTGGGTGTGGCGGCAGCTCGCGCCGAACGGGGATACGCTCGTGCGCGAGGGCGTCGCGTTCATTAAGGGAAAGATGGCCCAATACGGCCTGCGATAGGGGGAGAGACGCATGTACCAATATCCGAAAATCGGCATTCGCCCGATCATCGACCGGCGCAAGCTCGTGAAGGCGGAGACCCGCCACGTCGTGCTCGGGCTCGCGAACGAGGTCGCCTCGTTCCTAAGCGCGAACCTCCGTTACGGCAACGGGAAACCGGTCGAGTGCGTCGTCGCGGACGACGCCATCTCCGGGTTGCCGGAGGCGGCGAAGGCGACGGAGAAGTTCCGCCGCGAAGGCGTCGGCGTCGTCGTCACGGTCGCGGCGGGCTGGTGTTACCCGCTCGAGACGATGGAGATGAACGCGGAATGGCCGCACGCCGTATGGGGCTTCAACGGCACGGAGCGGCCGGGCGCGGTCTATCTCGCCGCGCTGCACGCCGCGCATAACCAAAAGGGTCTTCCGGCGTTCAAGATTTACGGCCGCGAGGTGCAGGACATGGACGACGGCAGCATTCCGGGGGATGTGCAGGCGAAGCTGCTGCAGTTCGGCAAGGCGGCGCTCGCCGCGGCGACGATGCGCGGAAGGTCGTACCTGTCGATCGGCTCGGTGTCGATGGGCATCGCCGGCTGCATCGTCGACGATTCGTTCTACCAGCGGTACCTCGGCATGAAGAACGCTTACGTCGACATGACGGAGGTGACGCGCCGCATCGATAAGGGCATCTACGACCCGGCCGAATACGAGCGCGCGTTGGCGTGGACGAAGGCGAGTTGCCCCGAAGGCGAAGACCCGAACCCGGAAGACATGCGGATTCCGCGCGAGCAGAAGGATCGCAACTGGGAGTTCGTCGTCAAGACGGCGCTTATCGTGCGCGACCTGATGGTCGGCAATCCGAAGCTGGCGGAGATGGGGTTCGAGGAAGAAGCGTACGGCTACAACGCGATCGCGGCGGGTTTCCAGGGGCAACGCGAGTGGACGGACCGCTTCCCGAGCGCAGACTTCCTCGAGGCGATCTTGACGTCGTCGTTCGATTGGAACGGCATTCGGGAGCCCTACATCGTCGCCACGGAAAACGATAACCTGAACGGCGTCACGATGCTGTTCAACCACTTGATTTCGCATACGGCGCAAGTTTTCGCCGACGTGCGGACGTACTGGAGCCCGGAAGCGGTGAAGCGCGTCACCGGCGAGACGCTGGAGGGCGCCGCCGCGAACGGCATTCTGCATCTGATCAACTCCGGTCCGGCGGCGCTCGACGGTACGGGCGAGCAGAAGATCGACGGCAAGCCCGCGATGAAGCCGCATTGGGACATTGCGCCGGAGGAGGTCGACGCGTGCCTCAAGGCGACGTCGTGGCGTCCGACGTACATGGATCAATTCGTCGGCGGCGGCTATTCGACGGACTTCCTGACGAAGGGCGGCATGCCGGCGACGATGAGCCGCATCAACCTCGTCGAGGGGCTCGGGCCGGTGCTGCAGATCGCGGAAGGCTTCACCGTCGAGCTGCCGGCGCATGTGCACGATAAGTTAGACGCGCGCACGACGCCGACGTGGCCGACGACATGGTTCGCGCCGAATCTCGTGCCGGGCGATCCGGTGTTCTCCGACGTGTACGACGTCATGGAGCAGTGGGGCTCGAACCATTGCGCGATCTCCTACGGCCATATCGGCGGCGAGCTCATTACGCTCGCGTCCATCCTGCGCATCCCGGTCAACATGCACAACGTGCCGAAGGAGCGGGTATTCCGCCCGAGCGCGTGGGGCATGTTCGGCACGAAAGATCCGGAAGGCGCCGATTACCGCGCCTGCGCGGCGTACGGTCCGCTGTACAAGTGACGGGCGCCGCATTCGTCCGCACCGTCCGCGGCGACATTCCGAAGGCGGCGCTCGGCTTCTGCCACAGCCATGAGCACGTGTTTCTCGCGGACGGCCATCCCGCGAAGCTCAGCCCCGCGCTGCGCATCGACGATTACGGCGCGTCGCTCGCCGAGCTGCGCGATTTCCGCGAGGCGGGCGGCCGCGCGATGGTCGACTGCCAGCCGCTCGGCTGCGGCCGCATGGAGCGCGCGCTCGTCGCCGCGTCCCGCGAGGCGGACGTCCATCTCGTCGCGTCGACGGGGTTCCATAAGCTCGCGTTCTACCCCGAGGATCATTGGATCAGGCGACTGACGAGGGAGGAGCTGCGAGACGTTTTCGTCCATGAGTTGACCGTCGGCATGTACGAGGGGACGGACGCGGCGAAGCCCGCTGCCTACCTCGAGGCGCGCGCCGGCGTCATCAAGACGGCTGTCGACCGGGAGCGGATGGAGGACGAGGACAAGCGGTGGTTCGCCGCGGCGGCGGACGCGTCGATCGCGACCGGCGCGTCGATCGTCGGGCATACGGAGACGCACGAGGATGCGGTATGGATGGCGCATTATTATTTGGAGCGGGGCGTCCCGCCTTCGAATGTGATTTTATGCCATCTCGACCGCACGACGGAGCGTCCCGAGACGCATCGGGATCTAGCTCGGCTCGGCGTCTATCTCGAGTACGACACGATCGGCCGGTTCAAGTACCATTCGGACGAGGACGAGGCGGAGCTGCTGCTTCGCATGGTCGACTGGGGGCTGGAGGACCGCGTGCTGCTCGGTCTCGACACGACCCGAGCCAGGCTTAAGCGGTACGGAGGCGACATCGGTTGGACCTACTTGATCGAAACGTTCCTCCCGCTGCTCGCGCGGTACGGGGTTTCCGCCGCCGCGATCCGCCGCTGGACGGTCGACAATCCGGCCGAGGCGTTCGCCGTCCGACGCGACATATAACCGATTCCCGGGGATCCGGGAGTCGGTTTTTCCGATTTTCGGAATCGGTTAGAGGTTAGGTGCCCAAGAAATTTGCTTGATTAACAATTTGTGGTTGAATCTTCTAAGCGTCTAACTTTATAATCTTTACAGGAACTCGAAAAAATATGCAACCACCATGGAGGAGAAGCGAATGCTCGTAGGCAAAGGCGCAGTACGCGATATGGCGAACGAAATCGATAAGGTAATCCGGGAAATCGACTCCATTACGCAATCCAAGATCGACCGGGTCTCCGATAAGATCGACTCCGAGTTGAATTCGTGCGGTCGGGAGCTGACGAACGCGGCGAACACGCTGTCGCAAATCAAGCCGTTGATCGACCGGCTCGTTGCGCAAGTCGGTCAGAACGCGCCGGACCACGTACAGGTGCTCGTCACGTCCATCGCGCAAGAGGTGATGTCGAAGGTAACCTCTACGAGCGGCAACATCGAAGAAGTGCAACGCAATATTAAAGACGTCGACAAATTGACGAACGAAATCGATACGCTCACGGACGAAATCGACAAGTTGACCAATAAGATCGACGAGATCACGGATAAATATCAGAAATAAGGGGGCTCGCGGCATGAGCGATTTTACGCCGCCCGTCGGCCAGTCGAATTATATGTCCGGTTGGGGAAACAACGGCAAGACGAAGGAAACGGCCTCTCGGATCGATCATATCGCCGACAAAGCGAAATTCGGGATCGAAATGCTGGGCACGGGGGTTCAAGGCATCGATGCGATCGAGAAAGAACTCATCGAGCTCGCGAACGCTCCGGAACCGCCGACGCAAACGCAAATTCGATCCCTCGCTCATCGCCTCGACTCGCACCAGAAGCAGCTGCAGCAGGGTTTGGATCGCGTGAAGGATATGTTGGACGACATCGACAAAGAGACGGACAACATTCAGAAGCCTCGTTCCTCGTGGTAAGCGGAATTCGCAATCATCATTAATATGCCGGAAAAATAGGGGCGCGCCGCATCAGCGGCGTCGCTCCTTATTTTATATCCCGCCGACGTTCTCCGACGCATGCATGAATATCGGGAAAGTGACGCATATTGACAACTGTAAGATATGACCGAAAGGTGGTTCGCATGGGTAAAATCGCATTGACGCTCGTCATCGTCGGAGCGCTGAATTGGCTGCTCGTCGGCTTGTTCGAATGGGATTTGGTCTCCGCGTTGCTCGGGGGCGATTCCTACCGGGAATCGTCTTGGTTCAGCCGCATCGTGTATATTTTGGTTGGCCTCTGCGGCTTGTATTGCATCAAGTATTTGTTTACGGATCGAGCGCCTGCAAGGACTTGAAGCCGTAGGTGCCGCTTAAGAAGAGCGGAGACGCCGCGGAAACCGAAAACGGTCGATCGGGAGATTCCCCCGATCGACCGTTTTCGCGTTATTCAGCTTGCGTCTATACCGGCTGCGAGGCGCGCTCGCGCAGCTCCCGTTCCAGCCGCTCCTTCACCGAGTCGTTGCTGCCCGATACGGACGAGCGAATTTCTCGATATTCCCGAAGCACGTTGCGGATCGCTGCGCAATCCTCGCGGTCCGCAAGCTCTCCCACCGTGTCGAGGACCGACAGCGACAGCGCGGCGCAAGCGTCCCGGAAGCTCTCGTCGGGGTTTTCCGACAGACGGTAGTCGGCATAATACCTCTTTAAGCGTTGGATCAGCGTTTCGTCGTTCTTATCGTACATCTCGATTTGCCTCCTCTTCCTCATCTTCCTATAAAATGTTCGACCCTGTCCTGAATTATGTGCGCGCCTCGTCCCGAATAAGGTATAATCGAAGAAAGCGCATCCGCGGTACTCGCGAAGGACGACGAGACATTACGATACGGACAAGGAGTCATCTTATGCTCATCGTGAACAACTTGGTCAAAAACTACGACGATACGCCGGTGTTAAAGGGGATCGACCTGGAGGTGAACCGCGGCGATTTCGTCGCGATCATCGGCGCCAGCGGCAGCGGGAAGAGCACCTTGCTGCGCTGTATGGTCAGCGAGGAGAAGCCGGACGGAGGCGACGTCGTGCTGAACGGCGTCAACCTGACGCAAAGCTCTTGGTGGACGCGGTGGGAAGCCAGCAAGGATTGGTCGGTCATCGGCTCGACCGATCGGTTGAATCCGCGCAAGTCCGCGTTCCGCAACGTGGTCGTCGGGCGGTTCCGGCAATTTTCGTTCTGGCGGCAGCTGCTCGGCGGGAAGCCCTCGGAGGAAGAGCATGTCCGCGCGATGGATTACCTCGAGCAGGTCGGCTTGCTCGAGAAGGCGATGCAGAAGGTCGAGAAGCTGAGCGGCGGGGAGAAGCAGCGGGTGTTGATCGCGCGGGCGTTGTCGCAGGGCGCGAAGCTGATCGTCGCCGACGATCCGGTGTCGAACCTTGACCCGCATTCGGCGGAGCGTATCATGGAGAGCTTTAAGGAACTGTACCGGCGCGAGACGGTCACCGTCGTCTGCGCGCTGCAAAATATCGAGATGGCGGAGAAATACGCTTCGCGCATCGTGGGCATCTCGGACGGCCGCGTGGCGCTCGACATCCGGGCCCGCCGGTTGACGGCCGCGGAACGGCATAAGCTGTTGTGACGGATCGGTTCGGAATAAGTAAGCAGGGGCGGTCCTCGTCGGAGGATCCGCCCCTGTTTTTCGTTTATTTGCCGAATGTCGGCCTCTTCCGGTGCTGCGTCGCGCGTTCGTAGGCGTACGCCAGCTTGAATAAGGTCGCTTCCGCGAAGGCGCCGCTCGAGAACGTCAATCCGAACGGCTTGCCGGAGGCGAGATAGCCCGCAGGAACCGTAATCGAGGGATACCCCGCTTTCGCCGGGGCGGCGACGCCGGTGTGGCCGGGGGACAGAATCGCGTCTAAGCGGTACCGTTCGACGAAGGCGTCGATCCCTTCCGCTTGCGAGAGGCGCAGGTCCCTAATTTTCGTAGAGACGTATTCGCTCTCTGTCAGCGTGCCGCTCTTCCGTGCCGCTTCCTGCAGCAGCTGCTGACCGTATAGCGCTACGCCCGGGTTATGGAGGCGGTTATAATCGATTAACTCCCGCAGCGAGCGAACCGGCACCTGAGGGCCGAGCTTGCTAAGGTAATGGTTGAACGCCGGCTTGAACTCGTACATCAAGACCGTTAAATCCCACTCCTGCCGCTGCAGCTTGTCCATCTCCTCCACTTCTACCAGGATCGCTCCGAGGCTGCGAAGCGTCTCCAGCTCCCGCTCGAGCACCCTGCGCTCCTCCGCATCGAGTTCGGGATAAGAAGCGTGCTTGGCAATGCCGATCCGCGCTCCGCGCAAGCCGTCTTCGACCATAAAGCGGGTATAGTCGTCATATGAGCGTCCGATGCCCTTGCGGGTGGACATGTCTTCCTCGTCGAAGCCGGCGATCGCGCTCAGCAGCGTCGCCGAATCGGCGACCGTGCGCGTCATCGGTCCCACCGTATCGTGGGTCGGCGCGAGCGGAACGAGCCCGGTCCGGCTGACGAGGCCGAGCGTCGGGCTCACGCCGACGAGCGAATTTTCCACCGAAGGATTAATGATCGAGCCGAGCGTTTCGGTGCCGAGGGCGGCCGCCGTCAAGTTGGCGGCGACGGCTACGGCCGAGCCGCAGCTGGATCCGCCGACGTCGAACTCGCCCGGTTCGTACGGGTTGCGCACGATGCCGCCTCGCGAGCTGTAAGCGTTCGGCATCGCTTCCGAGACGAACTTCGCCAGCTCGCTCATATTCGCTTTCCCGAGGAGGACGGCGCCCGCTTCCCGCAGCCGCCGGACGACGAACGCGTCCCGTTGCGCGAACGATTCGGCGAGCGCCATCGCGCCGGCGCTCGTGTGCATCCGATCCTCCGTCTCGATATTGTCCTTCAGCAGGATCGGGATTCCGTGCAGCGGTCCGCGCGGCCCTTGCCGCTGCCGTTCCCAATCGAGCGCATCCGCGATCGTGAGCGCGTCCGGGTTTAATTCCGTCACTGCATTCAGCCGAGGGCCCATCTTATCGAGCTCCGCGATCCGCGTCATGTAATACAGCACAAGCTCCTTCGAGCGGAACTCGCCGACCTCCATCCCGCGCTGCAGCATCGCGATCGACATCTCTTCGAAGTCGCTCAATAGCCCCACCTCCCAAGCATCGATTCTCAGTGTGCCGCAATCCGCAGGCCGGTATTCCCCATTCATTTCCTTGGAAATCGGGCGGTTTCGACACATATTCCCATTCTCTGCGCGTCACACTATACGGGATTGTAAACTGAAGGAGGGACTCTTGTGTCGAAATCGACAACCGTGACGAGCGCCGATTTTCTCACTGCCGTGAAACATAGAAGGTCATATTACGGAATCGGGAAGACGAAAGTCGTCTCGGAGGAGCGCATTCAGGAAATCGTGGGCGACGCGGTGCTGCATACGCCGTCGTCCTTCAATTCCCAGAGCGCCCGCACGCTCGTGCTTTTCGGCAAGCACCACGACCGTTTGTGGGACATTGCGACGGAGACGCTGAGGAAGATCGTGCCGGCGGAACATTTCGACTCGACGCAGCAGCGGATGAACGGCTTCGCGGCAGGGTACGGTACCGTATTGTTCTACGAGGACGAGACGGTCGTCGAAGGGCTGCAGAAGCAGTTCCCGACTTACAAAGACAACTTCCCGCTGTGGTCGCTGCAATCGAACGGCATGCTGCAGTATGTCGTCTGGACGGCGCTCGAGCTGGAAGGTCTCGGCTGCTCGTTGCAGCATTACAACCCGTTGATCGACGACGAGGTTCGCAAGGAGTGGAACGTGCCGGCGGAGTGGAAGCTGATCGCGCAGATGCCGTTCGGCCATCCGACGCAGCAGCCGGGCGACAAGTCGTTCGAGCCGCTGGAGAAGCGGATGAATGTGTATAAATAATAAAACGGGGCTGTCCTTCGCGGACGGCCCCGTTTGTTTACGATAAGAACGCCGCTCCGTACGCGAACGCGCCGAGAATGACGAACGCCGGGTGGAGCTTGCGGCGCTGCATCAGGTAGAAGGCGACCGCGGCGATGCCCGCGAACTGTAGGATCCCGATCGCCAACACCGATTCGACCGAGCTCTCCCATGTCACGATCAGCATCATGACGGCGATGACGGGCTGCACCATGAGCGTCATGCCTTTCACGACCGGCGATTGCTTGTAGCGCTGCAGCAGACGAAGGAGCACGATGAGCGCGACGGCGGACGGCACGACGGCAGCGGCCGTCGCGACGACGACGCCGAACCAGCCGGAGACGTCGTAGCCGACGTAAGAGGCGATCTTCGTGGCGATCGGGCCGGGCAACGAGTTGCCGAGCGCCAGCACGTTCGTGAATTCGGCGCTCGTAAGCCAGCCATGGTTCGGCACGACCTCTTGGTACATCAGCGGGATGGAGGCCGGTCCTCCACCGTATCCGAAGACGTTCGCAAGGAAGAACGCGAGAAATAACTCCCACCAATCGGACATCGTTTACCCTTCTCCTTTCCCGAGCCGTCGCTCTCTCCAACGCTGCGACACGCGATGATGGAAGGCGCCGTAGCCGAGGAAGAGGGCGATTACGATCGCCGGATGGAGCCCGACGAGCTGGAGCAGCGAGAACGTCAGCGCGAACAGAGCGATGCCGAAAGGTAGTCCGAGCCCTCTCACGGCTTTCTCGCCGAACTCGTATGCCATGACGCCGAGCATGACGGCGACGACCGGCACGACGGCGGCGATCATGCCGCGGATGACGGGGGACGTGCTGAAGAACGAAATGAAAGCATAAAGAAGCACCATAGCCGCGCTGGTCGGCACGATATGACTGAGCAGACCGACGAGGGCGCCTAGCGCGCCTTTCTGCCGGTAGCCCAGATAAGCGGCCAGCTTCGTCGCGATCGGACCCGGCAAGGCGTTCGCGATCGCGAGCACCTCGCCGAACTCTTCGTCGGACAACCACCGGTACCGCGTCACCGCTTCGTAGCGGAGGAGCGGCACGATCGAAGGTCCTCCGCCGTATCCCAGTATGCCCGTGCGGCACATCGCCGCGCCGATTTGCCAATATGCGTTGCCCATGCTCCTGATGTCCTCCCGTTCCTCGTTGTCCGGGCTCGCCGGTAGTCTTCGCTCGTCAGAGCCGAATCCCCATGCGGCTCTTATACCGCTTAATCAGCACCTGACAGTCGACGCTGACGACGCCTTCGAGCGGGTAGAGCTTCCGCTGCAGGAACGTCTCCATCTCCTGGTGCGAGGCGAACAATCCATGCATGTGCAGCTTGCTCGGCCCGGACATATGATACAAGCTCGTGACCTCGGGCTCCTCGGACAACCGGTCCGCGACGCTCATGAGCGATTTCGGCTCGACGTCGACGTTGAAGAAAGCCGAGACGGACAAGCCGAGCCGCTCGGGGTTGAGGATGCAGGCGAACCGTTCGATCGTGCCGTTCTCCAGCAGCGCGTTCAGGCGGGTTTGCACCGCGACGCGGGACAATCCGACCTCCTTCGCCAGATCGGTATAGGAAGCCCTGCCGTCCTGCGAGAGAAGGGATATCAGTTTTCGATCGATGTCGTCGATGACCGGGTTCATATTCGAAATGTATACTCCTTCACGATATAATATTCGTAACGTAAGTTTATAATAATATTTGATTTCGTTACGTAAGAATATACACTGAACTCGGAAATCCGGCAATTCCTTTTTTCTTCCCCTCCCCGAATCCGATAGGGATTCATTATCGAAGGTTTGTCC
This sequence comes from Paenibacillus sp., assembly GCA_031181325.1. GTDB lineage: Bacteria > Bacillota > Bacilli > Paenibacillales > YIM-B00363 > Paenibacillus_AE. Next base: position 30,466 of record JAPSKX010000015.1, on the reverse strand, counting down.
GAATGATGACAAGACGCCGGGAAGAGGGAATGTTTCCCGCTAGGGCGGGAGACAATGAAGGGGGTTGATGTATAATGGAGAATAGAAACCTACGGAGGTGAAGTGGTCGGATGGTCAATACGTACGTCTATTCGCGAAGGGAAGAGCTCGTCAACGCGATTACGCACGGCCTCGGCGCGATCTTCAGCCTCGTCGCGCTCGTTCTGCTCGTCGTCTTCGCGAGTCTGAAGGGCACGGCTTGGCATGTCGTCAGCTACTCGATATACGGCACGACGATGTTGATCCTATATACGTCGTCCACGCTCGTCCACGCCTTCCCGGAAGGGAAGCTGAAAGACTTGTTCGAGACGTTCGATCATTCCTCGATCTACTTGTTTATCGCCGGCACGTATACGCCGATTCTGCTGACGCTGCTTCGCAGCCCGCTCGGCTGGGCGCTGTTCGGCGTCGTCTGGGGGATGGCGGTCGGCGGAGTCGTCTTCAAGGCGTTCTACACGAAGCGATTCGTCTTCTTCTCGACTTTCGGTTATATCGCGATGGGGTGGCTGATCGTGTTCATGTGGAAGCCGCTCGTGATGGCGGCCGGCCCGGAGAGCATCCGGCTGCTCGTCGTCGGCGGATTATGTTATACGCTGGGATCGGTATTTTACGTATGGCGGGGCTTCCCGCATCATCACGCGATATGGCATCTGTTCGTGCTCGCGGGAACCGTCACGCACTTCGCCGCCATTCTTTTTATGCTGCCGTAGAACGTTCGAGCTTTCGTTGACCAGGAATGCGGAACGTCGCGACGACGCTTCCGACGGCGACGTTCCGCATTCCGTCAATAACGAAACCGAAATTTCGCGATTTCCCGCCGAACCTCGGAAAAGTCCGGAAGAAGGATATTTTATTTCGCTAGTAGTCCTATCCCCTTTTGCGAAACCGCTTACAATTCCGATTAGAAAAACTTAATGTTCCGTATTCCGCCTCTCACTCCCCTGCATAAATACTCAGCGAAACTTTGCTTTCCTAGTTTCGTGCCGAACGCGACGAACCGTCCGGAGATTTTCTCTCCGGACGGACCTTCGTGCGATCAATAGATACGGCGTTCCCAGCCGGCGAGCTTCGCGAGCGCTTCGATATAGTAATAGTCTCCGTAAATCAGGGAGCCGTCGACGTATTGTCCATGCGGCTTGTTGCCGGTAGCGCCGGTGAGGATCGCTTGGAACTCGGGGCGGTCCCACGTCGCATAGCGTTCCGTCAGCGATCGCAGGATGTCGTGCGCGCCTTGCAGATAGACCCGCTTCTCGGCATCCGGCACGGCGTCCGCGATTTCGAGCAGGCCGGACGCGGCGATCGCCGCAGCGGACGTATCCCGCGGCTCGCCCTCGAGCGACGGAAGGCGGAAATCCCAATAAGGCACGCGGTCTTCCGGCAGCGCGGCCAAGAAGTAGTGCGCGACGCGCTTCGCGGTATCCAGGTATCGACGCTCGCCCGTATGCCGGTAGGTATTGGCGAAGCCGTTCAGCGCCCACGCGGCGCCTCGGCTCCACGCGGAGTCGGCCGCGAACCCTTGTCCGCCGAGCGCTTCGCGGAATTCGCCCGTCTCGGCGTCGAATACGGCGATATGATTGACGGAGCCGTCTTCGCGGACGAAGACGCGCGCGGCCGTGTCGGCGTGCGACATCGCGATATGTTTATAGCGGGGGTCCCCGGTCGTCGCCGTCGCCCAAAACAGGAGGGAGACGTTCATCATGCAGTCGATGATCGCCCACCCGCTTAACGTTCCGTTCCAGGCGCGGATGTATCTTCCGGCAGGATTGTACCGGCCCGCGAGATAATTGGCCGCGTTCAACCCGATGCGCTTCGCGTTCGGGTCGCCGGCGATCATATGTTTAATGACGGCCGTCTGCAGGAACTGGAAGCCGACGTCGTGGTGAATGCCTTCCGTCGGATGCGACAGCCATGGCTCGAGCGTCTCGTCCCAATGCCAAGCGGCCGTCTTGTAATGCTCCTTGCCCGTAATGTCGTACATGAGCCACAGAATGCCCGGCCAGAAGCCGGACGTCCACCAGTCCGTCTCGCGATCGTCGTATACGCCCGAGGCGTCCGCGAAGTGGGGAGAACGGGATCCGATTCCCTCGATCATTCGATCGACCTTCGGCTCGAGCCTCTTCAATACGTCCTTAATATACTCTTGATTCAACATGGTCGACGCTCCTTCGGGGGTTGTATGATGTATTCCTCGATTATAAGCGCGAATCGTCTTCCATTGTGCAGGTGAACTATGCGAAAATGTTGTTATTCTATCCTATCGAAAAGGGAAGACGGGAACGCCATGGACTTGTTGTTCGATCTCATACCGTTCGACCAAGAACGTGCGATTTTCCCGAGCCGCCACCGTTCGGACGCGCCGACCAAAGGCTACTATCATTACCACCAAGGCTGCGAGCTGTTGTACGTGCGCGAAGGGACGGGCAAGATCGTCGTCAATCAGCGTACGTACGACATCGAGCCCGGCCGAATGTATTGGTTTCAGCCGTTCCAGCTGCATGCCGTTCGACCGGAGGCCGCGAAGGAGACGCCGTACGAAAGAACCGTCCTTCACTTCGATCCGGTCGTCGTCGATCGCGCCCTGTCGGCTTTCCCGGACCTCCAGCGCTTCTTCCGCGATCTGTGGAAGCGAAGATTGTCGGAGCAAGCGTTCGACATGTCGGGGCGCGCGCCTTTCCTCGAGAGTCTGTGCACCGCCTTCGAAGCCGTCGGGGGCAAAGAGCGGGAGCAATCGAATCGGCTGCTCCTGCTTCAGTTCGTCGCGGCGATCTACGAACGAACCGAAGGACGACTCCCGATCGCGGGCGTACGGGAGCGGCGGACGCTGCGGTATTCGGAGCGGGTCATGGATTGGATCGAGGCGAACTTCGCGTCCGAGTTCGCGATGGAAGCGTTGGCCGATGCGCTGCATCTTTCGAAAAATTATATCTCCCGCGTATTTCGGCAGGAGACGGGGAGCAGCGTTACCGAATATTTGACGGCGCGCCGCATTACGGAAGCGTGCAAGCGGCTGCGTTCGACGGATGCTCCGATCGAGACGGTCGGCATCGAGGTAGGGCTGCCGAACGCCTCGTATTTTTGCCAATTGTTCAAGCGGATCGTCGGCGTCACGCCGCTGCAGTACCGCAAGCGGTCGTAGTCGGAGCCGGAACCGCAAAATAACTGTTGTTCCGTCCGCGAGTTCAACGGTAATATTAAGGAATTGAACTCGACTGGTTAAAGAGAAAATACGGACTGGAATCGGAGAGAGAAACTGTGGGCCAAAACGGCGGCAACGGAAGCACCGGCAGTACAGGCAATACCGGGAGTACCGGCAATATGGGAAAGGCCGTCTCTTCGAATATCGGAGCGTATTCGGCATTGATCGCGGTCGCCGTCATCTGGGGGGCCAACTTCGGCGTGTCGCGGCTCGCTATGGAGACGTTCGACCCCGCGTTGTTTACGTTCCTTCGATTCGGCCTCGCCGTGCCTTGTTTCTTCCTGCTCTTGCGATGGAAGGAAGGCTCGATCGGCTTGCCGTTCCGCGCGCTGCTCCATACGTTCTTCTTGGGCGTCTTCGGCGTGACGCTCTTGGAAATTCTGGTGATGTACTCGATCCAATACACGACGCTCGCGAACGCTTCGCTGCTTAACGTGGCGCCATGGCCGATCTTCGCGGCGCTGCTCGCCCCGCTCGTCACCAAGGAGCGAATGACGGCTCGGCTCGTCTCCGGCGGCGCGATCGCGATGCTTGGCGTCGCCCTCGTCGTCCTCGGCGGCGGCGGCTTCGATCCGTCCTCGAAGCATATGATCGGGAACGCGATGGCGCTTGCGGTCAGCTTCATCGGCGCTTGTTTCAACTTAGCGACGATGCCGCTGCTGCGGCGGTATTCCGCGCTTCGCGTCAGCGCATGGACGATTTTCTTCGGCGTGCTGCTGCTCGTTCCGTTCACGTTCGGCACTTGGGGCGAAGTGGCATGGGGAATGCTCGGCATCGTCGAGTGGACGGCGCTGGCATACAATGTACTGATCTGCACCGTCTTCGCCTTCATCGCTTGGAACGCAAGCATGTATCGCGTCGGCGCCGCGCGGTCGAATTTCTTCCGCTACGCGGTGCCGGCCGCGGCCGTCGCCGCCGGTTACATCTTGTTCGACGAGCGCGTCACGCTGCTGCAAATCGCGGGCGCCGTCTTCATGGCGCTGGGACTCGTTCGAATCGGTTCGGAGCGGAAGCCGGCTCGGGCGGCCGAAGGGTCGACGTGATATGGCATATCTCATTCTGGCGGCTCTGTCATGGAGTCTTGTGGGCGTCTTGGTCAAGATCGCATCGCTGCAATTCGATCCGTATACGATCACGTTCGCCCGTTTCGCCTTAGGCGTCGCGGCGCTCGCGGCCGTCGTCCATTTCACGAGAAATTCGCTGCGCCCCGCGGCGCTCCACCGTTGGATATGGATCGGCGCGATCGGCAAGTGCGCCAATTATTTATTCGAAAACGTCGCGATTACGATCGGGCATGCCTACGGGGGCGTGCTTGTCCAACCGATCCAAACGATCGTCCTGTTGATCGCGGGGGTGTTCCTATTCAAGGACAGGTTGACGGCGAAAAGCGGGATATCCGCCGCGCTCGTCCTCGCAGGCGTGTTCCTTATAACGACGAACGGACGCCCGTTCGGAGCCGCGCTGCAAGAGCAAGGATGGGTCACGCTGCTGTTCGTCTTCTCGGGCATCGGCGCCGCGCTTCATTTCCTAAGCCAGAAGATGCTGCTCGACGCGATGAACGACGTCTCGATGAATTACAGCATCTTCTTTTGGGCGTCGTTCGTCTCCGCGGTTCCGCTGCCGTTCGCGGCGGATTGGGAGCCGGCGTTCGTGCCGGGGGCCTGGCTGAGCGCCGCCGGACTCGGACTGATTACGGGCTTCAGCTTTCTAATGCTGTCCAAGGCGCTGCGGACCGTGAAATTTTCCGTGGCGGTGATCATTTCGAATATGACCGCGTTATTTACGGTGCTCTGGTCCGGCGTGTTTCTGCGCGAGCCGATTACGCTGTATATCGCGATCGGCGCCTTCGTCGTCGTCGCCGGCATGACGATGCTGAATTGGCCGGGACGGCCGAAGCCGACCGCCGAGCCTTCCTGAAGCGTTGAACAGCTTATGCGCACTTTTCATTTTCCCGGAGGGAGGGATCGCCTTGACGCGTCCGCAGCTGGAGACCGACACGTTGTATGAACACGCATTCTTGCGCGCGAAGATCGGCATGGCCGTCGTCGCGTTGAACGGAAGATTTCAGAAGGTGAACCCGTCGCTCTGCAAACTGACAGGGTATTCGGAAGCCGAGCTGCTGACCATGACCTTCCTCGATATCACGCATCCGGACGACGCCCGCACCGGCGAGCTGCTGCGCGCCAAGCTCATCGAGGGCACGTTGGACGACTACCAGAACGAAAAGCGATATATTCGCAAGGACGGCGTTCACGTCTGGGTGCAGATGAACGTGACCGTCGTCCGCGACGGAGCGGGCGAACCGCAAGTGTACGTGACGCAGATGCAGGACATCTCCGCCCGCAAGCGCGCGGAGCATGTGCTGCAGCGGCATATGCAGCAGTATAAATCGCTGTTCGACAACCATCCGGATATCGTCTACGCCGTGTCCATGGACGGGGAGCTGACCAGCATGAACGATTCCGTCGAGCGCATTACCGGCTTCACGGCGGCCGAATGGCGCGCCGACTTCCCTCCGCTGCTGGAGGAAGACATTCGGTACGTGCTTTCGCATGCGAACGAGGGCTCGCTCGACACGTACCGCATCGAGACGACGGTGCCGCATAAGGACGGCGGCACCGTACATTTAAGCGTGACGCACGCGCCGATCATCGTGGACGGCGAAGCGGTCGGCATCTACGGCATCGCCAAGGACATCACGAAGCAGACGAAGCTGTTCCGGCAGTTGAAGGAGAGCGAGCGGAATTACCGAATGCTCGCCGAAAATTCGCTCGACGTCATCGCCCGCTTCAACGCCTTCGGCGTGTTCACATACGTCTCGCCCTCGTCTTCGGCGGTGCTCGGGTACGCGCCCGAAGAGCTGATCGGCGTCGAAGGCATGTCGCTGGTCCATCCCGAGGACGTGCCGAAATTGGAAGCGAGGTATACCGACCCCGACTTCTATCCGGACGAACGGAAGGCAACGTACCGGTACCGCACGAAATCCGGCGAATACGTATGGATCGAAAGCCGAACGAAGAGCTTCCGGGGAAGGCTGTCGGGCAAAGTGACGGAGCATCTGTCGTTGCTGCGCGACGTGACCGAGCGGGAGAGCGAGCGGATGCGGCTTCGGGAAGCCGAGGAGCAATACCGCTCGATCGTCGAGCATTCCCCGGACGCGATTCTCATTACCGCGAACGGTCGGTTCGCCTACGTGAACGAGACGGCGGTAGCGCTGCTCGGCGCCAAAGATAAATCGCAGCTGTACGGGATCGACCCGTTCTCCATCGTGCATCCGGATTACCGATCCGCCGCGGTGTTGCGCCGGAAGTTGGTGCTGGAGGACAAACGCGTCGCGGAGCAAACCCAGTCGGTGTATTATCGGTTCGACGGGAGAACGATCGACGTCGAGGTCAAGTCGATCCCGTCGTTTTACCACAATACGGAAGCCGTACATACGATTATTCGCGACATTACGGAGCGGAAGAAGACGGAAGAGCTGATGCAGCAATCCGAGAAGCTGTCCGCCGCCGGTCAGCTCGCCGCCGGCATCGCGCACGAAATCCGCAATCCGCTGACCTCGCTGAAGGGCTTCTTGCGCCTGATGGAGCGGAGGGGCGTCTCGAAGCCGCAATACTATCGCATCATGAACGAAGAATTGACCCGCGTCGAGACGATTCTAAGCGAGCTGCTGCTGCTGGCCAAGCCGAACAGCACGGTCATGGACCGGCGCGACGTAACGACAATCTTGCGCAGCGTCGTCGGCTTATTGGAGACGCAGGCGAACTTGCGGAACGTCGAATTTACGCTCCGGCTGCCGGAAGCGCCGCTCGAGATCGTCGGCGACGAGAACCAGCTGAAGCAGGTGTTCATCAACTTCGTCAAGAACGCGATCGAAGCGATGCCGGACGGAGGCGCGATCCACATCGGGGCGGCCGCGGAGAACGGCGAGGCCGTGCTCCGATTCGCGGATCAAGGTCACGGCATCCCCGAGGAGAAGCTGCCGCTCGTCGGGCGGCCGTTCTTCACGACGAAGGAGTACGGCACGGGTCTCGGCTTAAGCGTCAGCTATCGGATTATCGAGGCGCATCAAGGCCGGATCGACGTCGACAGCGTCGTCGGTCGAGGCACCGCCTTCACCGTCTTCCTGCCGCTAGCGCCTTCGTAACATAAAAAGTTCAAACCTTGTCGAATACCCTCGTAAGAGGGAAGCCGATAAGGTCCATCCGTCGGACGGCGGCAAGCTGGAGGCGTACGCCGGGCTGCCCGGAGCGGGCGGACCGATCCCGGAACTGCCCGATCTGCCGGAGGAGTTCGCTCCGGGCATATCCGCGGAAGATTTCGTTCGCATCGCGGAGCGGCTGAAGCGCCAAGCCGGATTGTGAGCCGCAGAACGTCATGGATCGTAACTTGGGTCCGCGTCCGGAAGGGCGCGGACGTCTTTTCATGTTCCGGAGGGAGTTGCCATACGACGAATTCGTTGATATGGTAAACGCGAGTTTGGTAGAATCGGGCATAATAGAGCGATAGTAAGATTCGAGCGAGAGGCGGAAGCGGACATGAGATTCGGCATCGTAGGCACGAATTGGATCACCGAGCGGTTTATCGAGGCGGGACGCACGGTCGAAGGGTTTCGCGCGGAGGCGGTTTACTCCCGTACGTCGGAGCGAGCGGAGGCGTACGCAACGAGGAACGGCATCCCTTACGCGTTCTCGGACCTCGACGAGATGACGGCTTCGGGAACCGTCGACGCGGTATACATCGCAAGTCCGAACGCGGCGCATGCCGAGCAGGCGATTCGCTGCATGGAACGCGGGCTGCATGTGCTGTGCGAGAAGCCGATCGCTTCCAACGCGAAGGAAGCGGAGGCGATGATCGAAGCGGCGAGACGAAGCGGCGCGCTCCTCATGGAAGCGCTGAAGACCACGTTCTTGCCGAATTACGAGGCGATTCGGGACGGGCTGTCTTCCATCGGGACGATCAGGCGCGTGCAGGCTTCTTATAATCAATATTCTTCCCGGTACGACGCGTATCGCGCCGGTACCGTACTGAACGCTTTCGACCCGGCGCTCTCGAACGGAGCGTTGATGGATTTGGGCGTCTATTGTTTGTACCCGGTCGTGCGCTTGTTCGGTCCGCCGAAGTCGGTGAAGGCGAACGGGGTGCTGCTCTCTTCCGGCGTCGACGGAGAAGGCAGTCTCCTTCTCGGGTACGACGGGATGGAGGCGGTAGTGACCTACTCGAAGATTACGTTCTCCGACGCGCCTTGCGAAATTCAAGGCGAAGACGGGAATCTCGTCTTCGACAAGATGAGCCAGCCGACGCGAGTCGAGCGGCGGACGCGGGACGGGGCGGTCGTCGACCTGACCCGGCCGCAGTCGGAGCATACGATGCGGTATGAGATCGCCGCCTTCCTGGAGACGGCGAGACGCGGCGAGCGGGAGTCCGCCGTCAACGACTTCGCGACGTCGCTCGCGACGATGCGCGTGATGGACGAGGCGCGTCGTCAGATGGGGCTCGTCTACCCGGCGGACCGGAACGAGCGATGACCGCCGAAGGGACGTTGTTTCCTTCGATCGCTTCCCGCGAAGACGTACACCCGGAGGCGTACGCGTATTATTTCCGGCGATGGACGGCGTTCGATATGCCGTTCCATCGCCATGATTCCACGGAAATCATGTACATGATCCGAGGCGGCTGCCGCATCGAGATCGTGCGGGGCGAAGACGCGCCGCCGGACGAGGTAATCTTGTCGCACGGCGAATTCGTCGTCGTCGCCGCGAACGTGCCGCATCGGTTGATCGTCGAAGGCTCGTGCCGCATGCTGAACGTCGAATTCGGCTTCGCGCCGAGCGGCGAAGGCGCGCCTTCGATTCGCGCGCTCGCAAGGGAAGAGACTCCGCTCGCGGCGCTGCTCGCGGCGCAGGTTCCGTATGCGGTGCTTCGCGATCCCGACGAGGTGTATCACGCGCTGAAGGCGCTGGTGCTCGAGCTCGACGCGCTGGACGCGCACGGCGCGGGCGAGGACGGCGGACCCTTGGTGCGCCTCCTGTTCGCGCAGCTGCTCATCCGGATCGCGCGGCTTCGGGCGGAGGCGGAATCGGAGGCGGCGCCGCAGGCGGAGCTGTACGTCCGACGGTGCATCGAGTTTATGCGGCAGCACTATGATCGCGACATTCAAGCGAAGGACGTCGCCGCGAGCGTCAATCTGCATCCTGGCTACGTTCACCGGCTGTTCAAGTCGCAGACGGGCCGGACGCTGACAGACTACCTGACCGCGCTTCGCATGGAGAAGGCGAAGATGCTGCTGCTTCGCACGGATATTCCGATCGCAGACATCTCGGAATACGTCGGCGTCGGAAGCCGTCAATACTTCCATGCGCTGTTCAAGCGCCGCACGGGCTTCACGCCCGTCCAATTCCGGCAGACGATGGATGCGCACCGATGGGACGAGCGCGAGCGGAGGTGAGGATTTTTGACGCCGGCTCGCGCAACGAGTCACGATTTTGATAACGCTTCCTCCCTAGGAGTTGTTACAATGAAGCCATGCGTTAGGACGCAACAGGCTCTAGGCTAAACGGGGGAGAGGACGCCATGTCATTCAAAATCGCCTTCATCGGCGCGGGCAGCATCGGATTTACGCGCGGCTTGCTTCGCGACTTGCTCAGCGTGCCGGAATTCCGCGACATCGAGGTCGCGTTCACGGACATCAACGAACATAATTTGCGGATGGTGACGGAGCTGTGCCAACGCGACATACGGGAGAACGGCCTCGCCATCGAGATTCAGTCGTCTACCGACCGAAGGGTCGCGCTGAAGGACGCGAAGTACGTCATCTGCACGATTCGCGTCGGCGGGCTCGAGGCGTTCGCGACCGACGTCGACATTCCGCTCAAATACGGCGTCGACCAATGCGTCGGCGATACGCTGTGCGCGGGAGGGATCATGTACGGGCAACGCGGCATCGCCGAGATGCTGAGCATCTGCAAGGACATTCGGGAGCGGGCGCGCGAGGACGTGCTGCTGCTGAACTACGCGAATCCGATGGCGATGCTGACGTGGGCATGCAACAAGTACGGCGGCGTCGACACGGTCGGCTTGTGCCACGGCGTCCAAGGCGGCCATCATCAAATCGCGAAGGTGTACGGTCTCGAGAAGAAGGACGTCGACATCATATGCGCAGGCATCAACCATCAGACGTGGTACATACAGATTCGCCATCAAGGCAAGGATTTGACGGCAGGCCTCTTGGAAGCGTTCGAAAATCATCCGGACTACGCGCGCACGGAGAAAGTACGCATCGACATGCTGCGTCGCTTCGGCTATTACAGCACCGAGTCGAACGGCCATCTCAGCGAATACGTTCCGTGGTACCGCAAGCGCCCGGACGAGATCAACGACTGGATCGACCTCGGCAGCTGGATCAACGGCGAGACCGGCGGGTATCTGCGAGTGTGCACGGAGGGGCGCAACTGGTTCGAAACCGACTTCCCGAACTGGATGAAGGAGCCGGCGCGCGTCTACGCCGCGGAACACCGCAGCGAGGAGCACGGCTCGTACATTATCGAGGGGCTGGAGACCGGGCGCGTGTACCGCGGTCACTTCAACGTCGTGAACCGTGGCATCATCTCGAATTTGCCGAACGATTGCGTCGTCGAAGCGCCGGGGTACGTCGACGCCAACGGCATCTCGATGACGCAAGTCGGCGATCTGCCGCTCGGGCCGGCGGCGGTGTGCAGCATCAGCGTCCATGTGCAGCGGCTCGCCGTCGAAGCGGCGGCGCGCGGCGACGACAAGCTGCTGCGGCAAGCGTTCATGATGGACCCGCTCGTCGGCGCCGTCTGCAATCCGAAGGAAATTTGGCAGATGGTGGACGAGATGCTGGTCGCGCAAGAGAAGTGGCTGCCGCAGTACGGCGAGGCGATCGCGGAAGCGAAGGAACGTCTCGCGAAGGGGCCGCTGCTGCCGACGCGCGAGGGCTACAAGGGGGCGGCGAGGCTCGCGGTCAAGACGGTCGACGAGATGAAGCTCGACCGCGAGGCGGCGAACAAGAACGCTTCCGAGGCCGACAAGGGCAAGGACCGGACGGAAGCGAAGGCGTAGGGACGAGAGGACGAACCGGGAGAGCGGTCTTCGGGAAGTGAGGCTTCGGCGCGGATGCGCCGGAGCCGTTTCATTTTCCAAGCGGAGGGCATAATAAGGCAAAACTAGGGAGGGACTCCATGCATACAACACAGTCTATTCCAACTTCGCTTCGGGGGATCGAAGCCGAACTCGAGCGTTCCGCTGCGAACATCTTAGCGGAATTCGCCGTAGATGCTTGCGAGAAGTTCATCGGGAAGGAAGCGGACGGCCGGTTGCACCTCGGGTACGCCATCCGGCGAGGCAACGACTTCATCTTGATTCGCAAGCTGTACGCGCCGACCGAAGGGGGGGCGGTCGAGGCTTCGGACGAACGCTGGACGCTCGAGATCGACAATCGGGTCGTCGGGGACGAATATAGGTCCGTCGCGGACGCCATGGACGCCGCAAGCATCGGCGGGAGAGCCCCGTGACGGCGAACGACAGCCCGATCGAACAGCTGAAGCGCATTCGCCACCAGTTGACTCGGTTCATGATGACCTATCAATTCGCGCTTCTCGAGGTAGAGACGAAAATCGAAATCTTGCAGCAGGAATTCCAACTCCTTCACGATTACAATCCGATCGAGCATACGAAGTCGAGGTTGAAAGACCCGGAGAGCATCATGAAGAAACTGATGCGCAAAGGCGGAGCGACCGCCCTCGACGACATTCGAAGCTTCGTCAAGGACATCGCGGGCATTCGCATCACGTGTTCCTTCTTATCCGATATTTATCGGATCGCCGACATGCTGCGAAACCAAGACGACCTGAACATCGTATCTGTTAAAGATTACTTGCGGCATCCGAAACCGAACGGCTATAAGAGCTTGCATCTGCTGATCGAGGTGCCTGTCTATATGTCGGATCGGCAGGAGGCCGTCCCGGTCGAGGTGCAAATCCGGACGATCGCGATGGATTTCTGGGCGAGTCTCGAGCATAAAATCTTCTATAAGTTTAACGGCTCCGTTCCGGATCGGCTTCTCGCCGAGCTGAAGGAAGCCGCCGATACGGCGTCGGAGCTGGACGAGAAGATGGAGCGGCTGCAGCGGGAGGTCGAGGAGATCAAGCACGCCGCCTCGGAGCTGCCGAGCGAGTCCGACATGCGGCTCTTGATCGACCGGCAATCCTTCGCGATTCCGGAGCCGCTGCTTCGGCTGGTGGAGGAAGAGTAACGAATCTGACTAGCGGAGGAGAACCTATCGAACATAAGCTGTTTCGGATCGGCGCTTTCGTATTGCTGTTATTTACAATCATATGGGTCGGGTCGCAGATCGATTTCGTCTTTCAGCCTTTCGTCATCGCCTTCCGGACGTTGGTCTTGCCGCTGCTGATCGCGGGAGTGTTGTTCTTCCTGCTGCGGCCGCCGGTGCAGTTCCTCGTGAAGCGCAAAGTGCCGAAGTCGCTTGCGATCCTGCTGCTTTACTTGATCGCGGCGGGAGCGCTGACGGTGATCGGCTTGTCGGTCGGGCCGATGATCAAGATCCAATTCGCGCAATTGATCGCAGGCTTGCCCGGCTTCGTCGAACGCGCCGTCGACAAGGTCACCGAGCTGGCGCAATCGGATTGGCTCGCGCTGTGGATGGATCGATTCAATCTCGACCCGGACGGCATCGCCGCTAACGTGTCCGGGTACGCGATGACGCTCGTAGACCTTGTCAGCTCCAATTTAACGAGCGTACTCGGCGTCGTGGCGGACGTCTTTCTGTTGATCGTCATCGTGCCGTTCGTGTTGTACTTCCTGTTGAAGGACGGCGATAAGATGTTCGAAGGCGCGATCAAGCTGCTGCCGAAGGCGCGGCAGGCGGACGGCCGCAAGCTGCTGCTCGAGATGGACAAGACGATCGGATTTTTCATTCGCGGGCAGATGACGGTCGCCGCATGCGTCGGCTTGCTGCTGCTCGTCGGATTTCAAATCATCGGACTGCGCTACGCGGTGCTGCTCGCGTTCCTCGCGATGGTCACGAACGTGATCCCGTATTTGGGCGCCTTCTTATCCGCCGCTCCGGCCGTTCTGGTCGGGTTGGCGCAATCGCCGGATATGGCGCTCAAGGTGCTGATCGTCACGGTCGTCGCGCAGCAGCTCGAGGGCAATTTGCTGTCGCCGTGGATTATGGGCAAGGGCCTTAACATTCACCCGCTGACGATTATCCTACTGCTGCTCGTCGTCGGCTCGCTCTTCGGTCCGATCGGACTGCTGTTCGCCATTCCGGGGTACGCGGTGTCGAAGGTCGTCGCCGTTCACGTATACCGCTTCCTAAGACAACGTTCGGAAGACGCGGAGAAGCCCGTCGCTTAGCTCATAGCTGCGACGGGCTTCTTTACGCGCGAGATCGGTTAGGCTTGCTTCCTGCGGCTCATCAGGACGATCGCGCCGACGATGATCATAACGACCGCGATGTACGGCCTCCCGGATAGGAACGAGAGGAAAGAGCCGAGCGAGAACACGGCGAAGAACAACAGCGACACGACCGTAAGTATGTTGATCGGAATGAGCAAGTACTTGTTGCGGCCGCTGAACCAATACAGCTCGAACAGACCGACCGCCGGGGCCAGAATAAAGCCCGGCCACATGATGTGCCACGCGTCGTACAGCATGGAGATTTGGCAGACGACGCCGACCGTCAGCAGGATGCCGCCCGGCACCAGGACGCCGACGCCCTTACGGCCGGTAACGCCGAAGTACAGCCAGTGGAAAAACAGTCCGAGCGGTATGACGAAGATGGACGGCCAGAAATAACCGAAGATGTCGCCGACGTCGAACACCTCGCCTTGATTCATGAACAAAAACGCCCCTAAGAGGAGCAGCACCGCTCCCGAAATCCCTTTAACGCTCATCGTTTTCCCTCTTTTCATCGAGATTCGCTCGTAAGATTTCCCTAATCGTACCTGAATCCGGGGCTCTCGTCTCCCATCTCCGGTAGCATGGATCGACTGGACTTAAGACCGGGACGTTCGCCGTACCGTTTACATTCCGTCCCATGTCCGCGGCGAGAGGAATGCTTCGATGCTTGTCGAATCATTCTTCTTAGGATGAAGACGCGTTGCGCGCGGCGGAGGTCGTATGAAGCTAATCACGAAAGTCATGCTGCTGATCGTCATTCTCATGACGCCGGTCATCGCGTTATATGCATTATCCCAACGGGTCGGAACGGGGATCGTCGAACAGCAGATTACGATCGCGAACCAGAACCGGCTCGCGATCTTCATGCATCAAATCGAAGGGACGCTCCACCAGGCGTCGCAGTATTCCAATCTCATCTCGCAGGATCCCGATTTTTCGGCGCTCGCCGGAAATCTCATTCCGACGGACGGCTACGAGTACGCCATGCTGCTCGACGACCTGCAAAACAAGCTGGAGCTGTTCAGCACGTCGAGCACATGGATGAATCGCATCAATTTGTATTTTCCGAGCTCCGGGCATGCGATCTCCTCTTATTCCTTGCTTCCGTACGACGAACCGTACTTGCGCGAAAACGCTTCGAACGAATGGCGGTTTCGAACGATCCTGGTGAACGGTCTAGAGAAACAGGCGTTCACGCGCTTCTTTATCGAGCCGGCGTCGGCCGCCGGAGACATTCGGAACGCATCCATCGTCGTCGAAGTGGATCTCATGGCCGATAATATCGTGTCGCTCCTCGACAGCTTTAAGACCAAGGGCAACAACGACCCCTTCCTCTATGGAGGAAGAGGCGAGGTGCTCGCGAACACGAGCGCGGACATGGACCTCATCGGGCGGTTGATCGAGACGGGCGCCGTTGCGGACGACGAGCTGAAGGAAGGGTATCGGGTCGTGACGGTGGAGGGCGAGCGGTATCTGGTATATGCCTTATTTTCCGAAGAGCTGCCTTGGAGCCTTGTCGATTACGCGCCGCTCGAGGACATTCTGGCGCCGGTCACGTACAGCCGGAATTTGTTCTACGTCACCGCCGCTCTCTTGCTGCTGATGGGCGTCGGCGCCGCTTATTTGATCTATTCCCAAGTCCAGGTCCCGATCCGGCTGCTCGGCGAAGGCGCGGAGCGGCTCGAGCGGGGCGAATTGTCGACGCGGATTCGGAACGTCAAGCACGGCGACTTCACGCGCCTGTTCGGCCAGTTCAACCGGATGGCGGCGAGAATGCAGCACTTGATCGAGAAGGTGTTCCGCGAAGAGCTGCGCGCGAAGGAAGCGGTCATGAAGCAGCTTCAATCGCAGATCAATCCGCACTTCCTGTATAACAGCTTGGCGTTTATCGTCAGCATGGCGCAGCTGAGGCGAACGGAGCCGGTCATCTCGATGGCGTACAGCTTGGCCGACTACTACCGATATACGACGAGGAACGAGAAGCTGGACGCGACGGTTCGCGAGGAGATCGCGTTCGTTAGCAATTACGTGGAGATCATGGACATGCAGCTTCAGAAAATTACGTATCGATGCGACGTCCCCGAGACGCTTGCGGGACTTCATGTGCCGAGGCTCTTGTTCCAACCGATCGTAGAAAATTCGATTCTCCACGGGCTGGAGCCGAAGGAAGGACCGGGTACGATCCGCATTTCGGGTCGGATCGAGGAGGGATTCGTCGTGTTCGCCGTCGAGGACGACGGCGTCGGCATGTCGGACGACGCGCTGCAACGACTGAACGACTCGCTCGCCGCGTCGGAAGAGACGGGCGATATCCGAGGACTCCGCAACGTGCATCAACGGATCGCGCATCGATTCGGCGCGGAAGCGGGGCTGACGCTCGCCCGCTCGGAGACGGGCGGCATCCGGGCGACGCTCCGTTGGCCGGACGCATCGGAGTATACGAGCGAATAATTATTCTGAAGAACGGAGCGATCGGAACTATGGTACATGGAAAGCGTCGGACGTTGCTTGCGGGGGGAGTCGCCGTCGCGCTCGCGCTGACGGGCTGCCTCGGAGGAGCGTCGCGGACGTCGATAACCCCCGGCGTATCGGAACCGCCGTCGACGATTCCTTACGATCCGCCGGTCGTCGTGACGACGTCGCGCGTATTGAACGACGCCGATCCCTCCAAGCTCGTTCCGCCCGACACGATGGACGACAATCCGATTACGCGATGGGCGAAGAAGCGGTTCGGCATTATCCAGAACAGCATGTGGGTGCTCTCGGACGAGGATGCGCTCGAGCACAAGCTGAAGCTGGCGCTGTTGGGGGACGAACCGATCCCCGACATTTTGTACCTGAACGACGAGGTGCTGCCGCAGCTGCTGGACGACGTCGCCGACTCGGGCCGGTTCATGACGATCGAGGACGCGTTCGAAGCTTATGCCACCCCCAGAATGAAGGAAGCGTACGCGAAAAACCCCGACGTCTGGAAGACGGTGACGTGGAAGGGCAAGCGCTGGGGGCTTCCGCAAATTTCGGACGGCAAGGTCGGGGATCCGATCCTATGGATTCGGCATGATTGGCTCGATGCGCTGGGTCTCTCGCCGCCGTCGACGATCGCCGAACTGGAGACGATCCTCGAAGCGTTCACGAACGGCGACCCCGACGGCAACGGCAAGAAGGACACGATCGGGCTCGCGCTGTCGGGGAAAGGTTCGCTTAACGCATGGCTGGCCGACGCGAGCTTCGTCTTCGGCGCCTACGGCGATCAGCCTTACCAATGGAATCGGACGACGGACGGGAATCTCGCCTACGGCTCTATACAGCCCGAGACCAAGCAGGCGCTTGCGAAGCTGCAGTCCTGGTACGGGCGCGGCTGGATCCACCCGAATTTCGGTACGCACGACGAATGGACCGCGGCGAACTTGTTCGTCGACGGTGCGGCCGGCGTCCTCTCCGCTCCGGGCTGGATGGGCGGCTGGCCGCTCGGCGAGGTGCAGGAGGACGAGAACGGCAAGAAGCCGATCTACAAGCCTTTCCCGTTCCCGGCCGGCGAAGACGGGAAGATCGGGCGGAGAGGCTCGAAGCTGTCGTACGGAAGCTACGTGTTCCGCAAGGACTTCCCGTATATGGAAGCCATATTTCAGTACTGGGACGAGGTGTTCGCCACCTTCGTCGAAGATCCCGAATCGGATTTCCTCCATGGCTTCGGGGAGAACTACGACTACAAGATCGTCGACGGTAAACCGGTATACGACTTCAAGGGCGCGACGTCCACGATCTCGTTATATTTGCTGGTCGCCCCGGGCAGCGTGCCTCCGGGCATGCTGGAGGAGAGCTTGGCGTCTCGGGTGTACCGCGGAAAAATCGACACGCCTTACGAGAAGCGGCTTGCCCAGACGAACGGCTCCCGCTTGTTTCTTGAAGGACTCGTCGTCGGCGACATGCAGCTGGACTACGCGCAGAAGGACCAGTTCGTCGGCGTTCCGACCGAGACGATGCGGACCAGATGGCCGGCGCTGCAAAAGCTGGAGAAAGAAACATTCTTGAAGATCGTATACGGCAACGAGCCCGTAGACGCCTTCGATACGTTCGTGCAAAGCTGGAAAGCATTCGGCGGCGACGACATCACGCGGGAGGTGAACGCTTGGGCGGATACGCTCGAATGACGTATGCGGACCGGCAGGCCAAGATTTACTTTCGGGCGCGCCGATTTCGACACCGTTCGAGAAAATTGTCCAGAAATTGTCGAGTTACTCGTTGTATAATGCACTAATAGACTCGTAACCCGAGGCCGAACCTTTCGGAATCCGGGATGAACCAGTTTTCGACAACGGGAGGAAGCAGAGTTGGAGCACATCCATGGTACGCATGACCCTGTCTTGGTGGGAGTTTCTTATCTCGTGGCCGTCGTCGCCTCGTATACGGCGTTGGACTTGGCCGGCAGAATCAACACGTCGAGAGGCATGCGAAGATGGCTTTGGCTCTTGTTCGGGGCATCGGCGATGGGGATGGGCATCTGGTCGATGCACTTCGTCGGCATGCTCGCATTCGCGCTGCCGGTTCCTGTCGCTTACGACTTGGCGATCGTTTCCTTGTCCGTCTTGCCGTCCGTGCTAGGCTCGTTCGCCGCGCTCTTCATCGTCGGACGCACCGACCGGCTCGGGCCGAAAGAGCTGGCGGGCGGCGGATTGCTTCTCGCGGCGGGCGTAACCAGCATGCATTATATCGGCATGGCCGCTATGCAGATCGAGATCTCGTACGATCCGGCGCTCTTCGCGCTGTCCGTGGCGATCGCCGTCGGCGCGTCCGTGGCCGCGTTATGGCTGTCGTTTTATTTCCGCAAGAGCAGCGAACAAGGCGCCTGGTGGAAGAAGTTAGGCAGCGGGTTGATCATGGGTGCGGCCATCGCGGGCTTGCATTATACGGGCATGGCGGCGGCCCGATTTCGAATCGACTCCGGCTCGGACGTTTCTTCGGGCGTCATGCTCGAACAGACGTGGCTGGCGTATTTCATTTCGGGGGGCACGCTGTTCACGTTAGGGTTATGTATTCTGGGCATCTTCATCTCCAACCGGTTTTCCGTGAAAGACTCGGAAATCCAATTGAAAACCGAAGAAATCTACCGGATGAACCTAGAGCTTAGGGAATTCAACGAACATCTCGAGGAGCTGGTCAAGGAACGGACCGCCCAGCTCGAGCAGGCGCATGACGAAGCGATTAAGGCGAATCTGACGAAGAGTCAATTTTTGGCCAATATGAGCCACGAGCTGCGGACGCCGCTCAACGCGATCATCGGGTACAGCGAGATGCTGAAGGAAGAAGCGGAGGAGATCGGCGAGAAGATGTTCGCCGAGGATCTCGGGAAAATCAGCAAAGCCGGCAATCATTTACTCTCCCTCATCAACGATATCTTGGACATCTCCAAGATCGAGTCGGGCAAGATGGAAATTTTCGTCGAGACGTGCGAGCTCTCGGGGCTGATCAAGGAAGTCGCGAGCACGGTCGCGCCGATGATCGAAGCGAACGGCAATCGCCTGACGGTGAAGGCGGCGGAAGGGGAGATCGCGACGGACGTCACGAAGCTCCGGCAAATCTTGCTCAACCTTCTCAGCAACGCCAGCAAGTTTACGAAGAACGGCGAGATCCTGTTCGATGTGTACGAGGAAGCGAGGAACGGTCAACCGGGCTACGGCTTCCGCGTGAAAGATTCCGGAATCGGCATGACGCCGGAGCAGATGGAGAAGCTGTTCCAGCCGTTCACGCAAGCCGATTCGTCGACGACGCGCAAATACGGCGGTACGGGTCTCGGTCTTGCGATCAGTCGGAGGTTCTGCAACCTGATGGGCGGGGACATCGACGTCGAGAGCGAAATCGGCGCGGGCAGCACGTTCACTTGCTGGCTGCCTACCGCCGCGTCCTTCTCGGACGCGGAGAGCGATGCGGCCGCCGCGTCCGCCGCCGAGACGGTGAAGAACGGGCCGTGCATCCTGCTGATCGACGACGAACCGTTCAACGAGCAGCTGCTTCGGCGATATTTCGAGAAGGAAGGCTGGGAGCTCGCCTTCGCGGACAACGGGCAGCAAGGGATCGAGCTGGCGAAGCGTCTGCGTCCGAAGGCGATCTGTCTGGACATCCTGATGCCGGGCATGGACGGCTGGAGCGTCTTGTCCCAGCTGAAGAACGACCCCGACGTCGCCGACATTCCCGTCGTCATTATGTCGTTGACGCGGGACAAGCAACTCGGATTTACGTTAGGCGCTTCGGAATTTCTTACGAAGCCGGTGGAGCGGCAGCGCTTGGTCCAAGTGATGGAGAAGTACGTCGGCCGTCGGGAGGATCGAACCGTACTCGTGATCGAGGACGACGCGACGACGAGCGAGCTGACGACCAAGCTGCTGTCGAAAGAAGGATATTCGGTCGAGCAGGCGCGTAACGGCCGATTCGCGCTGGAGGCGATGGAGAAGGCGAAGCCGGCGCTCATCTTGTTGGACTTGATGATGCCGGAGATGGACGGCTTCCAGTTCATCGCCGAGCTGAGACGGCGCGACGAGTGGCGCGACGTCCCGATCGTCGTCGTGACGGCGAAGTCGATCACCTCGGCGGATCGGCAGAAGCTGAACGGTTATGTTCGGAACATCGTGCAGAAGGGCGCTATCGATTACAAGACGCTGCTGGCGGATATTCGCAAGCTGCTATCGCCGGACGGTTCGGCGGCCGGCGGCGGCGCGTCCGCCCGAGCGAATCGTACGGAGGCGGAGACGCTGTGACGACCATTCTCTTAGTGGAAGACAATGAATTGAATCGCGACATGCTCACCCGTCGGTTGGAGCGCAAGGGCTACCGGATCTTGGCGGCCGAAGACGGGCAAGCGGGGGTTGAGCTCGCCGCGGAGGCGAAACCCGATCTGATCTTGATGGACTTAAGCCTGCCCGTCTTGGACGGTTGGGAAGCGACGAGACGCCTGAAGGCTTCCCCGGACACGATGCATATTCCGATCATCGCCTTGACCGCCCACGCGATGGCCGAAGACGAACGAAAGGCTTACAACGCCGGCTGCGACGACTTCGACACGAAGCCGGTCATGATGGAACGGCTGCTCGGAAAAATCCAGGCGGCCTTGCAAGCCTAACGCGGGACATCATCCGGAATAAGAGGTACGAGTATGATAGAAGACATACGGAACGCCGTCGTGTACGTCATCGACGATCAGGAACATAACGTAACCCTGCTGGAACGAATTCTTGCCAGAGCGGGGTTCGCGAACGTGTTCAGCAGCATGGACCCGCTGCGTATTCCTGCGATGCTGGAGGAGCGCGAGCCGGATCTCGTGCTGCTCGATATGCATATGCCGGGGATGGACGGCCTCCAAGCGATGCGGCTCTTTCGCGAGCGCGCCGGAAGCGACGAATACTTGCCTATTATGATGCTGACCGCGGACGTGACGCCCGAGGTGAAGCAGCAAGGGTTGAAGGCGGGCGTCAACGATTTCCTGACGAAGCCGTTCGATCGATGGGAGGTCGTGCTTCGCATCGACAACTTGTTGAAGACGAGGCAGCTGCACATGCAGCTGCAGCAGCATAAGAACAACTTGGAGGAGAAAGTCCGCGAGCGGACGGAAGAGCTTCAGCGCAGCCGACTGGAAATCTTGCAGCTGCTCGGAAGAGCGTCGGAATACCGCGACGACATGACGGGCAGGCATACGATGCGAGTCGGCGCCTTGGCCGGATTGATCGCGGCTCGCCTCGGTCTGTCCGAGGAGGAGGCGAGGACGATCCGGATGGCTGCGCCGCTGCACGATATCGGCAAGATCGGCATTCCCGACGACATCCTGCTCAAGCCCGGGCGGTACGAGCCCCATGAGTTCGAACGCATGAAGACGCACACCTTGATCGGGGCCGACATCGTACAGGAAAGCTCCTTCGAGCTGCTAAAGTTGGCAGGCACGATCGCGAGGTCGCACCACGAGAAATGGGACGGCACCGGGTATCCCGACGGATTGCGCGGGGAAGACATTCCGCTGGCGGCGCGTATCGTGGCGTTGGCGGATTATTACGACGCGTTGACGCACGAACGCCCGTATAAGCGGGCCTGGACGCAAGAGGAGACCGTCGAGGAAATCAAGCGGCAGCGGGGGCTGCACTTCGACCCCGCTGTCGTCGACGCGTTCCTGCAGGCGTATGAGGCGGGGGCGTTGAATGCGTTGAGCAACGAGACGCTGTAACGGAAAGCGGCCGGTCGGAGAAAATCTCCGACCGACCGCTTTTTCGACATGTCCCCTTGGTTGGCGGAAAAAAACTACCGCCAGCGGATGCTGACGGTAGTCGCGTTGCGCGCGTCGCGCGATTAATCGAAGTAAACTGCCTTGCCCGTGCGCGCGGATTCGTAGATCGCTTCGAGCAGCTGCGAGACGACGAACGCTTGCTCCGGCGTAACGACCGGGTCCTTGTCTTCGTCGATCGCCTGAATCCACAGTCTCATCTCGAGGTCCGAGTCGCTCTCCGTTTTGCCGTCGTAGAACGCTACGCCTCCGGACTTCAGGTTCACTTCCGTCTGGAACAGACGGCTGTGCTGCTCGCCGTTGATGCGGAGGCCGCCCTTCATATCCGCGCCGCCTTCCGTGCCGCACAGCGTGCATTTCGCCTCGTCTACGTCCAGCGTGTTGAGCGCCCAACTCGACTCGAGGGAGATCGTAGCGCCGTTCTTCATGACGATCATGCCGAACGCGGAGTCTTCGACCGTGAACTTCTTCGGATCCCACGGGCCCCAAGCGTTCGCCGCGTTTTCCTTCTGGGACAGCTTGTGGTAGGACGTGCCGAGCACGACCTTCGGCTCGTAGTTGTTCATCATCCAGAGCGTAAGGTCGAGCGCGTGCGTGCCGATGTCGATGAGCGGACCGCCGCCTTGCTTCTCCTCGTCGAGGAACACGCCCCATGTCGGCACCGCGCGGCGGCGAATCGCATGCGCCTTCGCGTAGTAAATTTCGCCGAGCTGGCCGTCTTCGCAAACCTTCTTAAGATGCTGGCTGTCCGGACGGTAGCGGTTGTTGTAGCCGACCGTGAGCTTCTTGCCCGTGCGCTTCGCGGCTTCGACCATGCGCTTCGCGTCCGCGGCCGTCTTCGCCATCGGCTTCTCGCTCATGACGTGCTTGCCGGCCTCGAGCGCGGCGATCGCGATATCGGCATGGGAGTCGTTCGGCGTGCAGACGTGTACGATGTCGATCGACGCGTCTTTCAAGAGCTCCGTGTAGTCCGTGTACGTCTTCGCGCCTTCCGCGCCGAATTTCTCGGCGGCGGCGACGGCGCGCTCTTCCACGATGTCGCAGAACGCGACCATCTCGATGTTGTTCAGCTTGCTGAGGCTCGGCATATGCTTGCCGTTCGCGATGCCGCCGCAGCCGATAATTGCGATCCGATACGTCTTGGCCATGAATAAGTCCTCCTAAATATGGTGTGATTTGCGGTACGCCGACGGCGTCATGCCGAATCGCTTGCGAAATACCGCGTGTAAATAATTGCCGTTCGAAAACCCTTCGCTGAGCGCGATCCGTTCGATGGGCAGCTCGGTTTCGGCCAGCTTCCTGCAGACGGCTTCGAGGCGCACTTCCTCCAGTATACCGCTGAACGAGGCGTCTCCGCGAATATCCTTGAAGATGCGCTGCAGCTGCCTGGAGCTGATGTTCAGCTTCTCCGCGACGCCCGCCAAGGTGACGGTGCCCGCGTAGTTTGCCCGAATGTACTGCATGGCCAGGCGATACCGATACGTCTTCATGTCCCGCGACGGCAGCTGCGGACGGGTCCCGCCCGCGTCGTACGCGAGCGACGCCTTCAGCAATATCTGCACGACGTGCTGCCGGATCGTCGTGTACTGGCCGAGGGCGCCTTCGCTGCAGGCGCGATACGCCTCGAGGAAATGCCGCATCGCGTCGTGAAGATCGTGCGCCGGCGCGAACGGCAGCGCCCGAAGCTTCCCGATGCAATCGTCCGCCTCGGCATATTCGAGTCGATCCGCAGCGTCGAGCGAATCGTCCGGGACGTCCCGCGAGGCGATGTCGACGTGAAGGCACAGTTCGTCCATGGCCTCTTGCGCGTCGGCCTCCTGGTAATGCATGACGCCGGGGCCGGTCAAATAAAACATGCCGTCCCGCAGCGCGAATTCCTCGGTTTCCATAACGACCTTCCCCTTACCCCGAGGGATAAAGTGAAACTCGAATTCGTCATGCTTGTGGAAATCGACGACGCGCCCCGGGGGGAACGTCGTCAAGTGAAAGCGGAGCACGCGGATGTCGTACCGGCCCCAACGGACCCGGATATCGAGCCGCTCCAGCGCGTCCTGTCTTTCCCGCATGACGGCATATGGAAACTTGCTCACTTCCGAAGCTCCTCGAGTCGGACGGCGCGGCGTTCGCGCGCCGACAGATTGGAAGCTTCCATAAGCTTCGTAAGCTCGACGGCGAGGCGGACGTTCTCTTCCGCGGCCGTGCCGTTCTGGATGTGTCCGACCCATTGGCTGAACGCGTTCTCGCGCTTCGGCGGGATCGGCTGCTCCTGCCAGCCGGCTTCGCCTTGTTCGTCGACCTTCGTGCGAAGGAGCAGCGTATCGTTCGGCGTGCCGTAGAACAGCGTGCCTTCCGTGCCGTGAATTTCGATCGAGAACGGCGAGTGCGCGTTGACGAAGCCGGCTTCGACGACGCCGACGGCGCCGGATGCCGTAGATAGCGTCGTTACGGCGTTGTCTTCCACGTCCTTGCCGGTAACGTAGCCGTATTGGGCCGTCACGTCGACGACGGGCTCGCCGAGGAACAGGCGCGTCAGGTACATCGGGTGGCAGCCGAGGTCGATCATCGCGCCGCCTTGCGTCTCTTCGGCGTTGAAGAAGTGCGCCGGCAGCCAGTTCGCCGTCGCGCCGTTATGCGAAAGACGCACGCGGACGAGCGTCACTCGGCCGAGCTGCTTCCGATCCAGAATGTCTCGGATCGCCAGGGTGTAGCCGTCGTTGAGCCGCGGCAGGGAGACGGTCAGCGTGACGCCGGCCTTCTCGATTTCCGCTAGAATATCGTTCACTTCGTGCAGCGTCGCCGCGACGACCTTTTCCGTAAAAATATGCTTTCCGGCGCGAGCCGCTTTGACGATCACTTCATGGTGGCGGCTCGTCGGCGCGTCCACGATGACGGCGTCGATGTTACCGTTCTCAAGCATGTCGTCGAGCGATTCGAAGAACGGAACGCCCAGCTTCTCCGCCGCTTCCTTGCCGCGAGACGGAATTTCGTCCCACACCGCAGCCATCTCGGTGCCGGGGTGCTCCTGCGCGTAATTCGTGTATTCCCACGCATGTACGTGCCAGTAGCTGATCTTGCCGATTCGGATGGTCACCCTGATCTCTCCCGTCTATAAAATCAAGACATTGCCCTCTTAATGTACCACACTAGTAGAAAGATATTAACTACAATTTTATGACGGGTAATCTACGGAAATGCGACGCGGCGCACGTTTCCATGAGAGTAATATATGTTAAAGGGGTAGTAATACTAAGCTGTAGGTAGCGCTCCGGTTTCGCGGAAGGATAGGGAAAATACGACGATCGGCAAAGTCCGGGATCCGAGCGGCCGCAATCGATCCGCAGGGTGAAATGATGACAACGGATTCGGAAGCGGGGATACTCGGGGCTGGCGTGCGCGTGCGTTCCGGTCGACGCCTCGCACACTCGGAGCACAAGCCTCCTTCCGGGCGAGTCGACGCCGGAGGGAGGCCGCGCTGCGTTATACGAGCGGCATCTCTGTCAGCCGCAGATTGGTACAGCCGTAAGGGATGAGCGTTAACGCTTCTTCTTCCTCGGACACCCAGTTCAACCGGGGAACGGGGGCGGCGCTGCCGTCGACGAGCTCCCAGTCGACCTTCTTCCCGCGCGCGCGAGCGACGATCGGCGCGGCGTCGGGAGAGAAGAGGGGGCCGGCGACGATCGGACGCTCTTCGAAGCGGATGTCCGCGTCCGGCGTATCCGCGCTCGCCGCAAGTCCGTAGTTCCAAGGCGTCGTCGGGAACACCTCGTAATCGCAATGCGGAGGCTCTCGCCCGGGAATATCGCAGTTCGTCCGCACCCATCGCTCGCCGATCGGCAGCGCGTACACGAGAGGACCGCGAACGACGGCGTACAGCGCGTTCGGTCGGGGCACGAGCGACGTCGGCATCGGGAGGCGCAGCTCGAAGGTCGTCTTCCCGCTCCACTTGCGCCTCAGCGAATAGTAAGCGCCGGCCGGGACCGGCGTGACCGCGCCGCCCTCGTCGACGACGGCCGCCTCGCCGGTCGTCCACGCCGGGATCCGCAGCTTGACGGAGAACGCCGCCTCGCGATCCGTCTCGACCTCGAAGCGCAGCGTCTCCCGGAACGGGTAATCCGTCTCCAACGAGATCCGTACGGCGGCGCCGTCGATGACGGTCGTCGCTTCGCTGGGCGCGTAGACGGCGACGACGATCCCCTCCTCGCCGCGCAGGAACGTCGAAGCGGCCAGCTTCGGCCATGGCTGGCTTAGGTTCGCCGTGCAGCAGCCGAAATTCGGCTCCAGCCCGAAGAGATGGGCTTCGCCTCCGTTCGTGCCGAAGAGCGGCCGCTCCGCCCTTGTGCAGGCGACTTGATTCACCTGCTGATCGTACTGATGACTCCACATGTCGGGGCTGAACGTCGCCGGGAGCGCGTTATACGCGATCTTCTCCAGCCGGTCGCCCCACCGTACGTCGTCCGTGTACTCCAGCAGATGCTCGAGGGAATACATATACTCGGCGACGGCGCACAGTTCCGTCCCTTGCACAGGGCTCTTGCCTGCCAAGCATTCGTCGCCGGTGAAGACGCCCGTCACCATGCCGTGATGCCGATCCAGCAGATCTACCATCTCTTCCGCGCTCTCCAGATGCGCCGGCTCGTTCGTCATTCGCCATAACAACGCGCCGGATTTCAACATCATCGCATTGTTGACGACATGGCTCATCTGGCTCCAGCGGCCCTTGGGGTCCGGCTGCTCGTACGGCCAATGCCGAAAAAATCCGATCCAATCGAAGCCTTGCCCGCGCAGCTTCGAAGCGAGGCGGAGCAGCCAGTCCTCGCCCGTACGCTCGTACAGCCACCAGATCGGGATCAACGCTTCGAACCAGCGCGTCTGCGCCCAGTCGAACAGCGTCGCGCCGTCGATATGGCGGTCGAGCGCGAGCAGGCCGCCGCGCACGGCGTCCGGAATGCGTTCGTCGCCGGAGGCGTCGTAATAGACGACAAGCACTTTCAGGATGAGGAAGTGGGCCCACATATCGTATTGCCGGCGTCCCGCTTCGTCGACCGGGCAGATCCAGCCGTCGGGAGTTTGACGGTCCAAGATGCAGCCGACGTACCGCGCGGCGCGCCGCTTGAGGTCCGCATCGTCCAGCAGCCAGGCGAGCGGGATGAAGCCGTCCAGCCAGTACGGCACGCGCTCCCAGCCTTCCGCCTGCCCGCCGAACCAGCGGCTGTCCTTGATGTCCGGCCAAAATTCGTCCAGATGGCCGGACAAGCCGGAAGCTTGCAGCTTCAGCTGCTCAAGCAGCCAGCCGCGCGGCTTGATGTGATGAATCGGCAGATGCCGGTATAGCGGAGAATGAAGCTTCGTCGTTGACATCGTTCGCACGCACCTCTCTGATTCGGCCGCAAGGACGGCCGGTTTACAGAAATCATCGTATCAACTATGCTGTTGTGGAGCCATTGCAAACTAAGGCCGTTTTATTGCAAATTTACGATAAGAATGCGGAGGGAAGCGCAGGTGACGCAACCACGCATCGCGCTCGATATTCCGCCTTGGCCGACGTATCGCGCGAGCAGTTATCGGCAATTCGACCCCGGCGAGAAGCACGTGACCCGGATCGCCGCGGAATACGTGCTGCTGTTCATGCTGGAGAATACGTTGCATTTTACCGAGTCGGATCGCGACGTCGAGCTCGAGGCGGGGCAATGGTATGTGCAGGTTCCGGGGTTGAAGCAGGAGGGGAAAAAGGGCAGTCCGGCGCCGTTCTACTACTACATTCATTTCACCGCGCGGCCGGCGTCGGAAGCTCCGGAGGGAAGCGAGGAAGGCGCGTCTCGGCTGGATATTCCGGTCCGCGGCCGGTTCGACCCCGCCGGGTTGCGTCCCAGCTTGGACCGCTTGGACGAGATCGCGAGACGGCGCCCTGCGGACCTCTTAGCCGCGCAGAGCTTGTTCCTCGAGGTGCTGAACCGCGTGGCGGCGTCGGAGCGAACGATGCCGTCCCCGTCCCGTCGCATGGCCGACGCGATCGCGGAGTACATCGCGGCGCATTCCGATCGGCCGTCGCTCGGGAAGGAGCTGCCGGAGCGATTTCACTACTCGTACGATTACATTCAGCGGCTGCTTAAGACGCACTACGGCGTCACGCCGGGTCAATGGATTCAAGCGTGCCGCATCGAGCGCGCGCAGCGGCTGCTGGAGCATACGGACATCTCGCTGGCGCAAATCGCCGCCGAGACGGGGTACCAGGATCCGACGGTGTTCTACAAGGCGTTCCGCAAGCTGACGGGAGAGGCGCCGGGCCGTTGGCGGAGAAGGAAGAGAGGATTGTTGTAGCGCGTTCGACGGTTCGAGCAATTCGGAAAACGAAGACGACCGCCAGGCCGCGAGGAACGCGCCGACGGTCGTCTTGACGACGATTTAAAACGTAACGAGGCTGTCTACGTTGACCGGCAAGCCGGTGCGCATCGAGATGTTGCCGGCGATGCCGGTGAGGATGGACATCGCGCCGTCGACGTGCGAGGCCGCGCGGCGGTACGGGTCTTCCGCCGGGACGCCGAAGATGTCGTTCAGCAGCACCGGATCGCCGCCGCCGTGCCCGCCCACGCCTTCGACGATGTCCGCTTCGTACGCTTCCCCGAACATCGGGATGACCTTGATGCTCATCGTCTTCAGCGCGCCTTCGTCTTCTTTCTTGCCGCCGGAGTTGACGTACGATTTCTCGACGATCTTCATCTCGATCCGTCCCTTGGAGCCGTTGATGTTGACCTGGAACCCTTCCCAAGGCATGTAGCAGTTCAGCGAATACGTCATGATCGCTTTGTTCTTATACCGAACGAGCACGCCCATCGTATCCTCGATCGAGATGCCGTCGCCGAAGACGCTCTGGTCGCGGTAATAGCCGTCCTCGTGCTCCGCGTCCGCGTACAGCCCTTTCAGCTCCTCGCTCCGCTCGAGGTCGAGCGCGAACGGATCGTTCTTCGCGGCGGCGCTGCCCCTCGCCCGACTGTAAAACTCCGTGACGCCGCGCTTCTCCGCGTTTTCCTTGCCGTAGAACATCAGAGAACCTTGCGCGTACACCGTCTGCGGCTGGCTGCCGAGCCAGAAGTTGACGAGATCGAAGTGGTGCGTCGACTTATGGACGAGCATGCCGCCGCTGTTCCGCTTGTCGCGGTGCCAGCGCCGGAAGTAGTCCGCGCCGTGTTGGGTGTTGAGCAGCCATTCGAAATGCACGGAGTGCACGTCTCCGATTTCGCCGTTCATAATGAGCTCGCGAATCTTCGTATTGTGCGGCGCGTACCGGTAGTTGAACGTGACGCGCAGCTGCTTGCCGGTTCGCTTCACCGCGTCGAGGATTTCTTGGCACTTCTCCTCGTCGACGGTCATCGGCTTTTCGCTGATGACGTCGCAGCCGAGCTCCATCGCCTTCACGATATACGTATGATGCGTGCGATCCATCGTCGTCACGATGACGGCGTCCGGCTTCGTCTCGCGGATCATCCGCTCGAATTCGTGCGCCTTGTACGTCGGCACCGCCGGGTGCTCGAAGCGGGTCGTCAGCAGCCGATTGGCGTAATTCATGCGGGTCTGGTTCGTGTCGCAGAACGCGACCAGCTCCGACGTATCCCGGTAATCCTTCGCCAATGCGCCGTAAAAGAAGATCGCCCGTCCGCCGGTACCGATCAATGCATATTTCTTCTTCATGCCCCTCGTCCCTTTCGTTCGCGAGAATAATTGAATCCGTTACCATTTAATATACAGGATGCTTGCGGTATAATCTTCGTATAAAATTGCTCGATTCAAGTGAAAAAGTAGCAATTCTTGCGCAAAGGAGGCGGACGCGATCAGCGAGCACTGGTTCCTTACGGACGACGGGGCGGTCCAAGTGGATTATACGAAGCGGGTCGGATATTACACGATGGACGAGGATCATGCGCACGACGGGTACGAGCTGTACTATTTGTTCGGCGGGGAGCGGGATTACTTCATCCGGGACCGGACGTATCGGGTGCGGGCGGGGGAGTTCGTCTTTATCGAAAAGGGGGAGCTGCACCGGACGCTCGATACCGGCGTGCCGGATCACGAACGCGTCGTGTTCAACTTCGCCGGGCGGCTGCTCGAGCGGTTCCCGCTGCTTGCCGCGAACGGCGTCTACCGGCTGCCGCCGCAGGAGCGGCGCAAGGGCGAGACGCTCGCGCGCGAGCTGATCGACGAGAGCCGCGGCGCGGCGCCGGGTCGGGACGCGATGATAGAGGCGCTCCTCAGGCAGCTGCTGTTGCTCGTCTTTCGCGCGGCGGCGGAGCAAAGCGTCGACGAGGCGCCGCTGTCCGCCGCGCATCGGACGATGTCGGAGGTGGCGGCGTACGTCGGGGAGCGATACGCCGAGCCGCTGCTGCTGAAGGACGTAGCCGAACGGTTCTACGTCAGTCCGTATTACCTCAGCCGCAAGTTCAAGGCATGCACCGGCTTCGGCTTCGCCGAATACGTGCAGCTCGTTCGCGTGCGCGAGGCGCAGCGGCTGCTGAGGGAGACGACTTTGGAGA
>JAPSKX010000152.1 GCA_031181325.1 Paenibacillus sp. | reverse complement strand
GTCGTGTTTGTTGACCAGAGTGACGTCGGCCTCGTTGTAGTTAAGCTCTTTCTGCAGTCGCAAAGCCGTGACGATGCCGCCGTATCCCGCTCCTAGGATAACGATACGTGGGATTCTGCTCATGCTTTTCTCCAATCCTTCCGGTTCTATATATGTTTGTTTTTTGTGAAGATCTATATATTAATTTGTGAAAAATTACACAAAGGGACACAAGCATTAGGATTTGCATGCTAGGATGCCCCCAAAGGGAACACTTTATCTAGCGCGATCCCGCATAAACCGAAATAATCAAACTGTCAATATCTTGCCACAATATTGCAGAAAGTTCAAGCCTAAAATCATTACGATTGTGCGACGAAATGTTACTGAAATTTTCAAGAGTTAAACGCGAAACAGGGTTTCATTCCGCAGAACATCATGTGTATAATAGTAACAAATCTCGAAATGATGTTAACTATCATCACACAGGAGGTATACAAGCCTTGACGCAACAATCGAGCGACAGCACAATCGTCGACATCGCGGTGATCGGCGGCGGACCTGCAGGTCTGTTCGCTGCCTTCTACGCCGGGATGAGACAGGCGAGCTGCAAGATCATCGAAAGCATGCCCCAATTAGGCGGTCAATTGGCTGCCTTGTATCCTGAGAAGTATATTTACGACGTCGCGGGGTTTCCCAAGGTAAGAGCTCAGGAGCTTGTGGACAATTTGCTGGAGCAGATGAGCCGCTTCCCGATCGAGCGATGCCTGGAGGAGAAGGTCGTTCGACTGACGAAGAAAGCCGAACGCCACTTCGTCATCGAGACGACCAAGGGTACGCACGAGTCGCGCGCGGTCGTCATCACGGCCGGCGTCGGCGCCTTCGAGCCGAGGAAGCTTGACCTGCCGGAAGCGGCTCAATACGAAGGAAAGAATCTTCATTATTTCGTGAGCAATCTGGAGCGGTTCCGCGGCCGGCGCGTGCTGATCAGCGGAGGCGGCGACTCCGCCGTCGACTGGTCGCTGATGCTGGAGCCGATCGCCGAACAGGTCACGCTGATCCATCGTCGGGATAAATTCCGGGCGCACGAGCACAGCGTCGAGCTGCTCATGCAATCGAAAGTGAACATCCGGACGCCGATGGAGATATCCCGGTTGAACGGGGACGACGTCATCCGCAGCGTAATGTTGAAGGACGTGAAGTCAGGGGAAGAGACGGAATTCGAGGTAGACGACGTCATCGTGAACTTCGGCTTCGTCTCGTCGCTCGGACCGATCGCCGAATGGGGCTTCGATATCGCGGACGGATCCATCGTCGTCGATACGCGCATGGAGACGTCGATCCCGGGGATATTCGCAGCCGGCGACATCACCACGTATCCGGGCAAGCTGAAGCTGATCGCCATCGGTTTCGGCGAAGCGCCTACGGCCGTCAACAATGCCAAAGTGTACATCGATCCGAACGCGAAGTTGTCCCCGGGCCACAGCAGCAACATGAAATTATAAGCGATCCGCCTGATTTTTAATTAACGAAAACGAAGGGCATCCTACCGTTAAGCCATTATTTTCGGCCTAAGGGAGGGTGCCCTTACTTTATGAATGCGATATGTCCGGTTTGCAACGGATTCGCCTCGCTGACGGCGGCTTGCCCCGCCTGCGCGAGGACGGTCGAAGACGGCGGACGATTAAGCGATTATTATGGGCCGTACTCGGCTTATCGACCGATCGACGACGTTCGTCTGACGAACGGCTATCCCGACGTCGCGACGCGGGAATGTTTGCATCGCGTCTATTGCGCGGCATGCGATGTCGCTTTCGTTCTGGCCGTATCCGAGACCTTCGAATACTGACGGGCTAGTGAACGGTGGCGGAGGCGTCGACGTCTAAGTTGCGCCGTTCGATTTCCTTCTCCAGCAGTTTGATAAAATCTTGCTCGAGCTCCAGATCGATCGCTTTGTAATAGGTTTCGATCAAGCTTTCGTTGCTTAAACCTCTCATTCGGATTCCCTCCCTTGCATCTTTTCTCATATGCTACCAGAGGAAGGAAGACCGAACAACCGTTCCGATATCCACAGACTTTTGTGGACAGCCTGTGCATAAGCTGTGATTAATCCGCTGGGAAGGCGCCCATCCTTGTGTTTTATGTGGGCAACCTTTTCAGTGGATATGTGGATAGAAAACCGATAAATAAATTTAATCGGTTATGCGTCATTTTCTAGGAATATAGGCAAACGCATAAGGCGAATCCCCCGCTTCCTCATAAGATAAGAACGTAACGTTCTAGAGGAGGTTATTGCTTTGGCCGAATATTACATCGCCCCGGACCTCTCGGGAAGGTCGCTCGACCCCATGGCCGCCGCAGCGCGCGGGGCGCCGGCTCATGTCCCGATGCCCCATGCGGTCTCGCCTTCGACCGTCGCTTCCTACTGCTTACCGTGTCGACCATCGCTCTCTCCGGAGGCGGCGCTCGTCCTCTTCGTGCTGCTCGCGACGATCACCCGATTCGGCCGATAAGACGCAGCGACTATTCCCATATGTAGGCTTCGCCCGCTTCGTCGTAAGCCACTACCCTGTTCCTCCCCTTCGACTTGGCTGCGTACAGGGCCCGATCCGCACGTTCGAGCACGTCCTTCGCCGAACCGGACGCGCTCGGCGCGATCGTGCCGATACCGATGCTGATCGAAACGTACGGCCCGTAGTTCGAATATTCGTGTACGATCTGCAGCGCTCGAACCGCCTCCCGCATCCGTTCCGCCACCTTCGCCCCGCCTTCGATCGTCGTGCCTGGCAGCAGCGCGGCGAACTCTTCGCCTCCGTATCTCGCGATGAAATCGTCCGGCTTGTGCACGCAGGCTTCTAACGTCTCCGCGATCCGTCTTAGACAGGCGTCCCCGCCGAGATGTCCGTAATTGTCGTTGAACCGCTTGAAGTCGTCGACGTCCAGCAGCAGAACGGTAAGCGGCTTCCGGCTGCGGAGGCATGCGTCCCATTCGAATTGCAGCTGCTCGTCCAAGCTTCTCCGGTTGGCGATGCCCGTCAATCCGTCGATGCCCGACAGCCGCTTCAGCACGGTGTTCGCCTCCTGAAGCTTCTTTTCGTTATTCTTGAAATCGGTCGCGTCCTGGTACTTCCACAAATGTCCGGAAACGCGGTTTCCTTCCTCGAAGATCGGGGCGTAATCCAATTGGAAAATGCGCCCGTCGGCCATATCGAAATACAACCCCTTGGCCGGGATGCGCCGTTCGGTCAGCTCGAGCATGCGCTCGAACGCTTCGGGGTCCAGGAACGCGCCGCGGCTGCGTCCGAACAAGCCGAGCTTCGCCTTGCCGGTCATCTCCTCCGGCGAAGCGTCCAAGCGGAACATCGACAGAAATTCTCGATTGACGTAGATAATGCGCTGCTCCTCGTCCTCGACCAACAGTCCGCTTGGGATATGGTCAAGCAGCGTTCGAAGCATATTCGCCGTGCTTCGCAGCTCGGTTTCGCTCTTCCGAAGCCGTTGTTCATTCCTAAGCGCCTTGTCCAGAAACGAAACGAGATGATACATGGCCGTACCGGCCGCGATCGACGTCAGCCACACGTACGCGACGATCGACCCGATGTCCCTTTGATCTTTCAGTCCCCAGACCAATAGCAGCGTTACGAATAGCGTCGCCGTTCCGTTCATGACCTGGAACCGGATCGCCGGCCTCGTTCGCCATCCCGCGATCGCCGCGCAGATGAACGCGACGAGAAGCATGGCGGCGCCGGAGACGACCGACGCCGCGCTCCAGCCGAATAACAGAATGCGGGCCGTCGATACGGCCGCGGCGGTGACGAGACCGCCGACCCATCCGCCGGCGAAGGCCGACAGGACGATCGTCACATGCCTCAGGTCGAGCAAGACGTTATCTCCGACCGGAATGGAGAACAGCATTAACGCGCTCCCGAGCACCCCGTACATCGCGCCGATCGAGGCGCTCCGCCGCAGCGAAGACCGTTCGCGGCCCGCATCCCGTCCAAGAAAGAACACATGCAGCACGATCAGGTACGACACGACGATACATACATTCATGATCACGTTATAGATCAATGCCGCACCTCCGTCCTGCACGATAGAATATTCTGGCATTTTATGTACGAAATTCGACAACATGGTACAAACTCCTTTTCGCTTGTCGAATAACTTTACCGAATATTTCTAAAAATCGATCTTTAAAACGAAAAAAACCTTCCGGACTTGTGTATACATTCGATACACAAGTCCGGAAGGATGATTTTC
The DNA here is from genome assembly GCA_031181325.1 of Paenibacillus sp. GTDB lineage: Bacteria > Bacillota > Bacilli > Paenibacillales > YIM-B00363 > Paenibacillus_AE. The sequence goes on along the minus strand of JAPSKX010000152.1, from coordinate 7,512 downwards.
GCTACCCGCGATCGGGAACGCTCAACATTCTTTGTCCGGCACGCCCGCCTCTTCCTTCGTCCGGAAGCTCGAGCCGCAGCCGCACGTCGCGATCGCGTTCGGATTGTTGATCGCGAATCCGCCGCCCATCGCCGACTCCTTGTAGTCGATCTGCAAGCCGCGTAAATATTTCATGTCGTCCTTCTCCATGACGACCTTCAGGCCGTTCACTTCGAGCGTGTCGTCGGCCTCGGTCGCCTCTTCGTCGATGCCCATGCCGTATGTGAATCCGCTGCAGCCCCCCGTCTTCACGCCTAAGCGCAAGAACGCGTCGGTCATGCCGTCCGCAGCCATCAATTCCTTGATCTTCTCCGACGCCGATGCGGAAATGTCGATCATATTGAAAAGCACCTCCTTGATCTATAGTATACAACTCGGATTCCGCGCGCTCAAGGGAAGCACAAATTTGTGAAATTTGTCACATATTCACCTCCTTTCCCGCTTCTGATATTGCCGGGGGGTACCAACAGGTTTATAATAGACTGAGCTTTGCTAGAGTGCGGACATAAGGAGGAATCATTCCATGAGCACGCTCGTTACGGGAATGGACAAGCGCATGGCCGAAATCGCGGAGAAAGTGCAGAACGGCGTACGTCTATCCATCGAGGACGGCCTCTACTTATATGAAACGAACGATCTATTGACCTTAGGTCAACTCGCCAACCAGGTGAATCAGCGCAAGAACGGCAACAAGGTGTATTTCATCGAAAATATGACGCTCTACTTCACCAACGTGTGCGAGGCGCATTGCGCGTTCTGCAACTACCGTCGAGACCCCGGCGAAGACGGCGCGTTCACTCTCTCGCCGCAGGAAGTCATCGCGTTCGCGGAGCAGCACTATCACCCGGGCGTACGCGAATTCCACATTACCGGCGGTCATAATAACACGGTCCCGTTCCAATATTACGTGGACTCCGTGCGCGCGCTGAAGGAACGCTTCCCCGACGTAACGGTGAAGGCTTATACCGGCGCGGAGATCGAGTTTTTCTCGCGGCTGAGCGGGCTCAGCTTTACGGAAGTGCTGCGGACGCTGAAGGACGCCGGCCTCGGCACGCTGACGGGCGGCGGCGCGGAAATCTTGTCCGAACGGTACCGCAAGAAGATGTCCGTCGACAAGGCGACGACCGATCAATGGCTCGAGGTGCATCGCGCCGCGCACAAGATCGGCATGAAGACGCACGCCACGATGCTGTACGGATCGATCGAGACGATCGAAGAGCGGATGCAGCATATGGCGTATTTGCGCGAGCTGCAGGACGAAACCAACGGTTTTATGGTGTTCATCCCGCTCGCGGTGCAGCCGAAGTCGCGCAGCGCGGGCATCAAGCGCCGCACGTCGGCGTTCGAGGATATGCGCATGATCGCCATCTCCCGACTCATGCTCGATAATTTCCCGCATATTAAAGCATACTTCATCAACATCGGCACGCAGCTGACGCAGATGGCGCTCACGTTCGGCGCTTCGGACGTTCACGGCACGCTCGTGAAGGAACGTATCAGCCACGCCGCCGGCGCGACGTCCGCGGAAGGTCTGACCCGAGACGAGCTCGTGTGGCTGATCCAAGGCGCAGGCCGCACCGCGGTCGAGCGTGACACGTTCTACAATGAAATTAAAGTGTATTAATCCGAAAGGAACACCTGTATGCCAAATATCGTAATTCTCGGCGGAGGGTACGGCGGCTTGACCGTCGCCTCCGAGCTGCTGCAAGACCGACTGCCCGACGATTGCCGCTTGACGCTGATCGACCGCATGCCCTTCCAGGGCTTGAAGACGGAGTATTACGCTCTCGCGGCGGGAACGGTGTCGGACATCGCCCTGCGGGTCGCCTTCCCCGTCGATCCGAGACTGGTTCTGAAATACGGCGAGGTATTGGACGTCGACGTAGAGGCGAAGCGCGTGCTGATGGAGCACGGCGACCCGATCGACTACGACGTCCTCGTCATCGCGCTCGGCTGCGTCGACAAGTATCACGGCATCCCCGGCGCGGAGGAGTTCTCCTGCAGCATTCAGACGTTCTCGGCGAGCCGCCGAACGTATCAGCAAGTGAACGACGTGAAGCCCTACGGGCAAGTCACGATCGTAGGCGGGGGGCTTAGCGGCGTAGAGGTCGCGGCGGAGCTTCGCGAGAGCCGGCCCGATCTGAACATCCGCATTCTGGATCGCGGACCGAGCGTCTTGTCCGCGTTTCCCGGCAAGGCCCAGGATTATGTCCGCTCTTGGTTCCTCGAGCACGATGTGGAGATGCGGGGCCATGTGGCGATCTCGCGTCTCGCGCAAGGGGTTATCTACGATCGCGATAATACGATCGAGACGGACGTTACCGTCTGGACGGCGGGCATCCAGCCTGTGCCGATCGTCCAGCGGATGAACGGGGAGAAAGACAACATCGGCCGGCTGGTGCTGACCGACATGTACCATCTTCCGTCGGACGACAGCATCTACGTCGTCGGCGACTGCGCTAGCCTGCCGTTCGCCCCCAGCGGACAAGCCGCCGAAGCGCAAGGCAAGCAGGTTGCGGAAATCATTCGCGCCCGCTTGCGCGGCGAGGGAGGCAGCGTGCGCCTGAAGCAAATCAAGCTGAAGGGCGTCCTCGGCTCGCTCGGCAAGAAAGCCGGCTTCGGCGTCATGGGCAAGCGCACGCTGATGGGGCGCGTGCCGCGGCTCTTGAAGAGCGGCGTGCTGTGGATGTCGAAGACGCATTTGGGGTAAGCTTAATCGAGCGGCAGGTCGGCGAACGGGTCGATCTCCGCTTCGTTTAATTTTTGGACGATATTCTCGTAGAGCGATTCGGCGTCGTCCGCGGAGACGATTTCGCCGTCGACGAGAACGTACGGCTCCAGGTAGCACATGCCGCAGTTGCCGAGACAGCCGTATTCGATCGTCTCGACGTCGGGGCGTTCTCTCTCCAACCGGCGAATGACGTCCTCCGTGCCGTGGTGCGCGTTGCTGCTGCAATATTCGACCAAGCGATTCATGGGTAGGCACGCTCCGTTTAACTTTCTTGCGTTTTGTAATATAATATAGGAGGAAAAGGAGATGATTTCAATGACAACGAACACCGATGAAAAAATGTACGACGAAGTGCTCGAGGTGTTGGATAAATTGCGTCCGTTCCTGCAGCGCGACGGCGGCGACGTAGAACTCGTGGAAATCGAGGACGGCGTCGTGAAGCTTCGCCTGATGGGCGCATGCGGCAGCTGCCCGAGCTCCACGATCACGCTGAAGGCGGGCATCGAGCGCGCCCTCACCGAAGAGATCGAAGGCGTGAAGGAAGTTATGCAAGTATTCTAACCCGTTCTTATTCAAGAAAACCTGACGGCCTCCGAGGCGCGTCAGGTTTTTTTTCTTACGACACGTAATTGCGAATCGGATCGAACCCGCCGCTCACCTCGACGATATTGCCGGTCACGTAATCCGACGACGGGTCGCAGAGGAAGGCGACGACGCGCGCGACGTCCTCCCCCGCTCCCGGCCGCTGGCCCGGCGATTCCGGATCGGCGAGCCCGCGCACGTCCTCGATGCGCATCTCCTTATGATCGCCGCGGATGTCTCCCGGGCACACCATATTGACCGTGATGCCGCTCGGCGCTTCCTCGACCGCCAGCGTCTTCGTCAAGGAGACGAGCGCGACCTTGGCCGCGGCGTAAACCGCCCGATGCGGCCAGCCTCTCGCCTCGGCCGCGCGGCCGAAGCCGAAGTGCACGATGCGGCCCCACCGGCGCTCCCGCATACCGGGAAGGACGAGCCGATCCAGCCGCATCGGCCCGAGCAGGTTGCCCTGCAGGAGCGCCTCGGCCTCCTCCTCCGACACGTCCGCGAACCGCCTTCGCTCCCGCATGAACGGACCGGCGTTGTTCACAAGGATGTCGATGCCCGTGTCGACCGCGCGTTCGACCTCCTCTACGAGCCGCTTCGGCGCCGCCGGATCGGCGACGTCCGCGCGGAACGCCGCCGCGCGAACGCCCGTCGCGAGCAGCCGCTCGACGAGCTCGGCGGCATCCCTCTCGCTGCGGACGTAATTGACCGCCACGTCGCAGCCGAGGTCGGCCAGGCGCAGCGCCGTCATCCGTCCAAGTCCGCGGGCGCTGCCCGTGACGAGCGCCGTCCTGCCGGCGAGCGGCTTGCTGAACCGCGATTCCATCGCATCTCCTCCTGCCCGAGTCAGATAGATCGTTACGCGCGCTTCTTGCAGTATTGCAGCACCGCAAGCAGCGATTCGCCCGCCATGGCGTATCCCGCTTGCAGCATCGCCACGTTCCGCCGCAAATCTTCGATCGGCTGGCGCGGATCGCGGGGACGGAGGCGCAGCCGGCCGTCCTCGTCGAGCAGCTCCGTGTTGATCGCATGCACCTCGTGATTGCGCATCAACCGAAGGTCCTGCACCGGCTCGCGGTATTTATTCCGCGTCTCGTCGAGCTTCTTCAGCAGCTCCGGCTCGGCGCGCGCCTCGCGCATGCAGCGGAGCACCGTGAAGTACGAGTACCGTTCCTTGATCCGCTCCGCATGCAGCCCGAAGATGTCGTTCATGAACGATCCGAGCTTATCCAAGACGGAGAAGACGCGGATGAAGCCGTTCTTGTAGAAGTATAAGTGACGGCGGAAATCCGCCCGCTCCTCCGGCCCCATCTCCTCGACGAATTCGTGCCGGATGCCTTCGGCGAAATGAATCGCGCAATGCACGCTCTGCTCCAGCTCGTCGAACGAGGAAGCGAGGCTCTTCATCCACGCGACCAACGTCTGCGCCCGCTTCGTCCGATCCCCGTCCCGAAGCTTGCCGTATTTCGCCGCCAGCTCGTCCGTCAGCGCGAAAATGCTCCGCAGCTGCGCGTCGTCGATTCTCGGCGGCTCGTCGCACATTTTCCGAAGCATGCGCTTCCCCCTCTTCTATATGCGTGATATGCGGCGTTACCGCCGCGTCGCCCGGTTCGCTTGCCACACGGTGATGCTAAGGTAGCTGAGGACGGCGAACAGCACCGAAATGATCATCGTGTGCAGCAGCGTCCCGAGGACGTAACTGTCCGTGCCCGACAGCGCCATCAACAAGCCGCCGCTGAGCACCTGCAAGACGACGAGCACGAGCGACCACATCGCGCCGTTCGCGATATCGCGGCGCGATTCGTACGCTCGCCATGCATAAAGCGCGAGCGCGAGGACGAGCGCGAACAGCAGATAGGCGGCGGATCGGTGCGTGAAGGCGACCGCCGTCGCCCCTTCGAGCGCATCCGGCACGAACTGCCCGTTGCACAGCGGGAAGCCGGCGCAGCCGCCGCCCGAATCCGTATGGCTCGTGTACGCGCCGGTGTAGACGACGAGATAAGAGTATAACGTAATCAACCACACCGACCAACGGAATCCGCCGGTGACGGGCTTCGCCCAGGCGTCGGGCCGTTCCCCGCGGAAGTACGCCCGCACCGACGTCACCGTCAGCAACGTCAGCGTGAAGGCGAGCAGCGAAATGCCGAAATGCAGAGCGAGAATCGCGTCCGATTGCGGGTTCATGACCTGCGCGGCGCCGAGACCCGCTTGCAATATCGTGAAGAACAGCGCGAGGCCCGCGTACCAACGCGCCGCCCGCCGCGGCACGCGCAGATACACCGCGATCGCCGCCGCCAAGATCAGCAAGCCTACGATGCCGCTGACGAGGCGATGGCTGTACTCGATAATCGAGGTGATCGTGTAGTCCGGCACGAACCTGCCGTTGCAGAGCGGCCAGTCGTCTCCGCAGCCCCGACCCGAATCCGTCTGCGTCACCGTCGCGCCCATCAAGAGCACGAGGAACATCCCGATACACGCCGCAACGACGAGCGCTTGAACCGCATTTCCTTTTCTCATATGCATAACTCCCGGGTTTCGTAAGATGGCAAAGCGTTCCGCTTTGCGTTTTCATTGCCCATTATAGCGATTCGGGGGACGAAACGCCATGTTCCGACTCTGAACTTTGTATGAACGCGGGGAAAGCGATTCGAACGCCCCCATCGATCGCCCCCTCGCACGAAAAAAAAGACCGCGCCCCCAGGAGAATTCTCCCGGGAGCGCGGTCTCGCGCCGTCCTTACCGGCCGGCCTTGGCCAGCTCGCCGGACACCTGCACGACGCGGTCGAGGAACCCTTCGATCTCCTCGCGCGTCTTGCGCAGCTTGCTGATGAACGTAATCGTCTCGTTCCCCTTGTAAAACGCGACGAAGCTCGGGATGCCGAGAATGTTGTATCGCTCCCCGAGCTCCGGGAACGCGTCGCGGTCCACGACGAGGAACGTCAGACGATCTGCGTATTTCGCCGCGACATCCGGCATGAACGGATCGATATAGACGCAATCCTTACACCAGTCGGCTTTGAACAGCGCCACGGTCGGTTTCGCCGAGGCGATCGCTTCGTCGAATTCCCCGACGGACTCCAGTTTCTTCAACATATCGATCAAAACTCCTTCGCAATGGTTACGATCCCGAATTCCGGATTCCAGCCCTTCTCGCCGCCGAGCGCGAGCGTGATGAACCCGATCGGCACGAACGTCGAGCCGGTCGAGGCGACGATTTCCGGCGCTTCCGGCAGCGACTGCGACACGCCGCCCACGATCGCCGTCTTCGAGCCGACGGTCATGACGATCGTCGTGCCCGCGCCGGCGTCCTTGATCGTGATCGTCGACGTCGCCGGATCCCAGTTCACCGACGCGTCGAGCTGCTCGCTGACGTATCGCACCGGCACCATCGTCGTGCCCGTTCCTTTAATATACGGCGAAACCCCGTCCGCTACGCTCGCATCCTCGCCCATGAACAGCTCGAACGAATGCCGCGTCGCGCGTAGGTCGTTCTTCAGGATATCGTACAGCAGCGATTCGTCGTCCACGTTCGCGAGTCGGTCGCGCGGCTTCGCGTCGGTCGGGAACGCCGCGGTTTCGCCGTCGATCGGCTTCGCCTTCACGGCGCCGCCGACGTTCCACCAGCGGCTCTCGATGTCGAAGCGCATCGATTCGAAGCCTTCGGCTCCGTCCGCCGTCGGTTCGAGATAGAGCCCCGCGTCGAGCCCGGCCGGCTTCGCGCCGTCGAGCAGCAGCTCGAACGTCAAGCCGCTATCCGACGTCAGGGGAGCCTCGAACGACGCGTTCGCTTCCAGCCCGACCGCGATCTCGTCGAGCATCGGGACGAGCTGCCCCTGCAAGAATCGAACCGCGAGCTCCTTGTCGTTCAGCGCCATCTGCAGCAGCGGCTCCCCGCTCTCCTTCGCCATCGCTTCGAGCGCAGGCTTCAACGCGTCGTACAGCGTGCCGATGAACGCCTTGAGCCCCTCTTCGTCCTCGGCGATGCCGGCCGCCGTCTTCGCCGCAAGCTCGAGCAGCTCATCGACGCCGACGTTCGCCGTAACGGACGTCAGCGTCTTCGACGCGCCGTCGATCGTTGCCGTCGTCGTGCCGAGCTTCACGCTCTCCGGATTCGGCACGTGCCCGAGTACGTACTTCACGAGCGCGAGCGACGCTTC
>JAPSKX010000151.1 GCA_031181325.1 Paenibacillus sp. | reverse complement strand
AACGAAGACTGCTCCAGGTCGTGCTGCGGAACGTCACGAAGCGCAGCATCGAGAAGGAGCGGCTTCAGCGGCTGTCCCGGCTGGACGGCCTGACGAACATCGCGAACCGCCGCTTCTTCGACGCCGTGCTGCACCGCGAGGCGAATCGCGCCAGAAGGAATAAGCTGCCGATCGCGCTGCTCCTCTTCGACATCGACAACTTCAAGAAGTACAACGATATGTATGGGCACTTGACCGGCGACGACTGCTTGAAGCGCGTCACCGATGCCGTAAGCAAGATGCTGAAGCGACCGGGCGATCTGCTCGCTCGATTCGGCGGCGAGGAATTCGCCGTGCTGCTGCCGGAGACGGACGAGTACGGAGCGGAGATCGTCGCCGAGCAGCTGCGGCTCTGCATCGAGTCGCTCGCGATCCCCCATCCGCGATCGGACGTGCTGCCGCTCGTCACGATCAGCGTCGGCGTGTCGAGCATGACGCGGCCGGCCGCCTCCGACATCGTCCCGCTCATCGAACGGGCGGATCGGGCGCTGTACACAGCGAAACGGAATGGAAAAAATCGCGTAGAAGTATACGATCCGCAAGCGAACCGAAATGCGCAAGACTAAGGGACAGACTCGGAAACGGAGGCTCATCAATTGAAACGGTACAATTTCTTTCGCCCGCTGATCATCTTGCTCGTTGCGTTCGCCACGAACAATCTCGCGAAGCTGATCTGCGCCGCCTTCGGCGCGACGCAGGAGACGGCGGAGAGCGTCGGCGTCATCGCCATGGTGCTCGCCGCGTTATTCGCGTATACCCGGATGAATCGAAACCGCCCCAAGCGGTAACGCCGACGCGCTACAGACGTAAACCGCGCATCAGCAGCCCCCGAAGCGCGCCGGCGACCTCTTCGCTCGCCAGCGCCGCTTCCGTATGGGCCGGCGTGTAACAAGCGACATGGCCGCGTCCGAACGCGTGCGACCACCCCGCGATCGACTCCCCGTCTACGGATGACGACCGCAGGAATACGTTCGTATTCGCTTCGTCGCAGGAGACGAAGTAATGCTCGTCGAGCAGCTCGTAGGGCGATTCGCCCGGCGCCAACGGAACGTAACGCACCGTCTGGTGCAGTGCCGGATGCGTCAGGAAATGTCCCCGAAGCATACGTACGTACGGTCCTCCCGGATCGTAGCCCGCTAAGCCGGAATGCCATGCGAGCCAGCTCCCCCCCGCTTCCACGTAGTCGGACGCCCGTCGCTGCAGCTCCTCGCTCATCCATCGCCGCGGCGTCTCGCTTTGCGGATCGATGCGGTCTTCCTTGAATAAGACGACCAGGTCGGGCCGCGCGCGGAGCTCCGCTTCGAACGCCGCTGCGTCGACGCATCGCAGCTCGACGTCCTTCATCCCTTCCAGCGCGTTCCGCAGCGCCCTCTCCGCCCACTCCGCCTTATGATAATAATCGCCGACTAATGCCAATACGGTCTTCTTCGTCACGAGTGCCTTCGCCATCCTTCCGTCGGTGTACTAACCCCTTCTACTTACTGTTGAACTCCAGGACGTTACCGTCCGGATCTCGCGTGAACAGCTGATGCCAGCCCGTAATGCTCTGCGGTCGATCGTCGAACGGCCACCCGGCCGCTTCGAGACGCGCTCGCACGGCGGACGCGTCGCGTACGCGCACCGCGAAGTGCCCGTCCTTCGAATCGATCGTCGTCGAGCCGCGAAGCGTCTTCGCTTCGTCGTGCACGATCAAGTGCAGCTGATCCGTCGGTCCAAGCGCGTACCACGCTCCGGGGAAGGCGAACGCGGGACGGCCGCCCAGCTCCTCCAGACCGAGCACGCCGCCGTAGAATCGCTTCGCCCGCTCCAAGTCGACGACGACGATCGCGACATGATGCAATGCTTCATACATGGTTCGTTACGCCTCCGCTTTCGTTGTTCCGCCTCATGACGGTTTGCAGCTTCCATTGTAGCATAAGAAGATCTTCAGACGGAGTTCATTCGCAGTCGGGAGGCCTCAGGTGTGCCTGTAACAAATCGCAAAACATCCCGACCCGCCTAGAGGCGAACCGGGATGTCAGCTTGACGGGCCGGGCACAATGACCGGCAGCGCCTGCGGCAGCAGCGACAGCTCCGCTCCGAACGGCTCGGCGGTTTCGCCGTCTACATGACAAGTCAACGCGCGATCGCCCTTCAGACTCATCCGCACGCCCTGCAGCATCGTGGCATACGGCAGCGACACGTGCTTCCCTTGGTAGATGAGCGGGAAGTAGCGCAGCAGTCGAAGCCGCCCAAGGCCGTGCACGACGCAGACGTTCATCGTGCCGTCCGTCGCGGAGGCGCCGGGGCAAATCCGCATGCCGCCGCCGAAGTACGGCAAATTCGCCGCGACGACGAGCCATACGTCCTTGAAGTCGTGCGCGACGCCGTCCAGCGTCATCTCCACGCGCGCGGGCATGGAAGCGTTCCTCCGAACGTTACATCAGAATATTAATATCGAAATCTCCGATGGTCTCGACCGACAGCGGAATGCTGACGGCTTTCTTTCCCCAATCCAGGTCGCTGTCCTCGACGAGGCTCGGCGGCGTAATGTCGACGGCGATGCCGCTATGGTACAACATCGTGCTGGCGTTGCCGCTGATCATGTTGCCGAGCTCCGCCACCGCGCTCCGGCACATGTCGTCCACCTCCGTAACGACGTATCCGCCGAGCATCGTCGAGACGATGTTCATCGCCATCGTATCCGGGAAGCCGAACATAATCTCCTTCTCCAATTGGCCGTGAATCCGAATCTTCAGCCAAACGTATTTATCCGTATACTGCATCTGCTTCAGATGCAACTTGCCTACGGTAGGTTTGACCTGAATGATCGTCTCGATGACTTGGATCGAAGATGTCAAGAACGGGTTAATGAGTTCGGCTTGCAAGCAGGAGGCCCTCCTCTTTAGTCCATGTCGAAAAATGAAAAAAAACGCCCGAATTGTCGGGCGTTCGATTCGAAATGAACGAAACGTCTCCGCAATTTCGGCAACCCAGCTGCCTTAGCTTCCCTTAGGCCTGTGGCTTTGCGCCCCTACCTTTCGATAGGTTTGCCTTTTCGATTATGAAGACTTGGTTTTATGGGCTCATTCTACCATATCGGTCATACTTTGGCACTAAAATCTTTTATTATGATTAATGATTAGGAACCTATTTTTCGACAAGCTGCACGTCGACGTCCACGCTCAGCCGTTGATGCGGCGTGCCGCGATAGATGCCCTTCACCGGCACGATGTCGAGGTAATCCCGGCCGTGTCCGAGCTTGATGTACCGCCCGTCGACTCGATTGTTGTTCGTCGGATCGAAGCCGAGCCAGCCCGTCCCCGGGATATACGCCTCTACCCATGCGTGGGACGCCTGCTCGAAGTCGGCGGCGCGCGTATGCAAATCCCCGATGAAGTGGTAGCCGCTCGCATACCGCGCCGGGATGCCGAGCGAACGGCACGACGCGATCATCAGATGCGCGAAGTCCTGGCAGACGCCCGCGCGCCCCCGCAGCAGCTCGCTCGGCGTCGTGCCGACGTGCGTCGCGTTCGGGCGGTATTCGAATTCGCGATAGATGCGCGCGGCGAGACCCATCGCATGCTCGTAGACGCCTTCGCCCGGCAGTCGACACGATGCTGCGAAAGCGGCCACTTCCTCGCTCTCCTCCGTATACGGCGTCGCGATCGTGTATTCGGCGTACTTGTGCCGCAGCGCCTCGTCCGCGAGCGTCGCCCAGTCTTCCACCGGCGTCAAGATTCGCTTGCGTACGCCGTCGTTATCGTGCGTGACGACCGTCGATTCCGAACGGATCACGAGCTCCCGATGCGGTGGATTGACGGTGAACGCATGAATGCGATTGCCGAAGCCGTCTTCGTAGGTGAGGAGCGGCGCGTTCGGCTCGATCGCGACCGTATGATGATAGCACGACTGCCGGTAATTCGTCCGAGGGGCGAGCCGGATTTCATTGACACTGTCCGTGACCGGCTCGTCGTAGCGGTACGTAGTGACGTGGCGAATGTTGAACTTCATGCGCGGGCCCCCTGTTCGGCGCGAAAGAACGCATCCCCGACCATGCCTCCGAGTCCGTGGATGACGGACATGCAGCGCAGCAGATGATCGTGAAGCGCGGGCTCCTCCGCGTCGTTCCCTTCCAGCCACGACATCTCCGATCTCGCCTTGACGACGAGCCGGATCGCCTTCTCGTACGTCGCATCCGCGCTCTCGAGCTGGCGCAGCGCCCGCAGCTGCTCTTCCAGCGCGCCGAGGCCGAAGAGCACGGAACGCGGGAACTTCTCGTTCAGAACGAGAAGCGAGACGACGTTCTCGATCGTGAAGCGATCCGTATGCAGCCGCCGGAACACGTCCGCGCCGCCGATCGCCCGCACCGCGGAGAACAAATAAAACGATGTCTTCTTCGGATCCTCCAAAATCGAACGGTAGACGGAGTCGAACAGCCGCGCCGTGTTTTCCGCCCGTTCGAGGAATCGCCCGCTCTCCATCATATGCCAATGCCGATCCCGCATCATCGTATGGTGCGCCGCGCCGTAGAACGCTCCGAGCCACTCCTTCGCCCGCTTCAGGAACAGGAACGGCGCGTCGAGCAGCAGTTCGTCCGTCTCGTTGCTCTTCAGCCACAGCGCGAAGCCGTTGAGCAGGTCCCACAGCTCCTCCGGCAGCCGATCCCGGATCGACTTCAGGTTGGCGCGGGCTTGATGGACGCAGGACTGGATCGAGTTCATATGATTGGGATCCAGGATCATGTAATGCAGCACTTCGCGTTCGCCGTACGACCGATATACCGACTCGAACACCGCCGGATCGCCGAGCGCTTGCACGATTCGAATCCACAGCCGCTCGCCCGAGGACGTCTCCTCTCGGATGTGATAGAACGCGTCGATCAGACGCGCGTGATTTTCCGCCCGTTCCGTATACCGTCCGATCCAGAACAACGATTCCGCAATGCGATTCATCATCGCCGCCGCCTCCACTCATAGATTTCTCGGAAAATGTTCCCGTCGTTACACCCCTAACACCCAAGTGTCCTTCACCCCGCCCCCTTGCGAGGAGTTGACGACGAGCGAACCCTCCTTCATCGCCACGCGCGTCAGGCCGCCCGGAATGACGTGCGTCTCGCGGCCGGACAGCACGAACGCGCGAAGATCGATGTGCCGCGGCACGAACGCCCCGCCCTGATACACGGGCGCCGTCGACAGCTTTACGGTCGGCTGAGCGATGTAATTCGACGGATTCTCCCGAATGTTGACCGCGAAGGCGGCGATCTCCTCCTCCGTCGCCGTCGGACCGATCAGCATCCCGTAGCCGCCGGAGAGCGACGTTTCCTTCACGACCATCTTCTCGAGGCGCGCGAGCACATATTCCCGTTCGTCCGGATTCGAAAGTAAATACGTCGGCACGTTCGACAGCAGCGGCTCTTCGTTCAGATAATACCGGATCATGTCCGGCACGAATGTATAGATCGCCTTGTCGTCCGCGACGCCGGTGCCCGGCGCGTTCGCGATCGCGACGTTGCCCGCGCGGTATGCGTTCATGACGCCGGCGACGCCGAGCATCGAGTCGGGCCGGAAGGCGAGCGGATCGAGGTAGTCGTCGTCGATGCGGCGGTAGATGACGTCGATGCGGCGAAGACCGGAGCGGGTACGCATGTAGATTTTATGATCCATGCACACGAGATCCCGTCCTTCGACGAGCTCGATGCCCATCTGCTGGGCGAGGTACGTGTGTTCGAAATAAGCGGAATTGTAGCTGCCGGGCGTCAGCAGCGCGATCGTCGGCGTCGAGCCGCCGTTCGGCGACATGCACTTCAGCGTCGCGAGGAAGTGGTTGAGGCTATGGTCGACCTCCTCGACGGGATGCGAGAAATACAGCTCGCGGAATAAGCGCTTCATGATCGAGCGGGAAGTGAATAAATAGGAGTAGCCGGACGGCGATCTTAGATTATCCTCGAGCACGTAATACTTCCCGCGCTCGTCGCGGATAAGATCGATGCCGGCGCACGTCGTATAGATGCCGTTCGGCACCTGCAGCCGCATCATCTCCGGCCGGAAGTACCGGTTCGAGACGACGAGCCTCCGCGGCACGACGCCGTCGTGCAGAATGTTCTGATCGTGATAGACGTCCGCAAGGAACAGATTCAGCGCCTTCGTCCGTTGCGCGAGCCCTCGTTCGAGCTCCTTCCACTCCGCCTTCGGCAGAATGCGGGGAATGAGGTCGAACGGGATCGTCCGCTCCAGCGGGTCCGCCTGATCGGGGTGATACAGCGTGTAAGTGATGCCTTCTTCCAGCATGCGGTCGTTCATCGCGGCTTGCCGGCGCGAGACGCCGGACGGCGTCATCGCTTCGAACGTACGGCGCACTTGTTCGTAATGCGGTCGGACGCTCCCCGCGGCGTCATGCATCTCGTCGTACCAGCCGGCTGTCGCCGCCGCGAACGCCATCCGAGACGGCGAGGTCGATGGAGAGTGGTTCATGCGAACGGCCTCCTCTTCTATGTGGTAAAGTCATCTATCTCCATCTTACTTACAGTAGATGTTATTGTAAATGACACACAAAGAGGAATTTTCATTTATACCTGACGCAAACATCACGCAATCGGGTCTATTCGGCTATGGTTGCGCTTCCGTCGTCGGCGGTTCGCGATGAAGTCGGCCGCTTTCACGATGCCGAGCAAGCCGAACAACATAAGCAGCGCGATCGCTTCCAGCTGGAGGATGTACCACGGCCACGGCGCCAACAGGTCGAGCATCGACCCCGTTGACGGCTTGCGGGCGAGGAACATGAAGTTTTCGCCCGTGATCGCGTTCGCGACGCCGGCGGGGACGGCGAGCAGATTGAGCCATAGCAGCGAACGGAACGCCGATCGCCACGTCGGACGTACGCCGTCCACGGCCGTCAGGAAGACGCCGGCGGCGATGATGCCGATGTGCGCCAAGAAGAAGTGGAAGTAGCGGAAGTCGGGGAAGCTTTCCGTTAAGTAGGGCGTCGCGAGCGCTTGCAGCGCGCCTAATATGCCTAAGAAGAAGGAAATTTCGTACAGCGTCCGCTTTCGTGTCAGCAAAGCGAACACGGAAAACCACAACGTCATCGTGCATAGCTGGAACGGCAACGCGTACAGTCCCCATGTCCCCTCGATCGTGTACCACGCGTACAGAGCGATCTCCGAGGCGACCAGGCCGCTCGCCAGCGCATATCGGGCGGCGCGATTCGCCGCCGGACGTCGCAGCGCGGTCCGGAGAGCCACGATCGCCGCGATCGCGAGTCCGGCGGCCGCCAATCCGGCGACATGCGCCGGGGAAAACATCACGAACGGTTCGTTCACGCGGGTTCCTCCGTCCTTTAGTATCGCTTCGCCTCGCCGTCCAACCGGTTGATGCCCGGCGGATTGCCGTCGAGGTACATCGCAAGATTCCGCAGGAAAATATCGACCGCCCGCTCCGCGTACCGCTCCGTCGAACCGGCCGTGTGCGGCGTTACGATGACGTTATTCATCGCCCAGAGCGGATGATCCTCCGGCAGCGGTTCTTCCTCGAATACATCGAGGCCTGCGCCCGCGATCCGACCGTTTCGAAGCGCCTCGAGCAGCGCCTCCGTATCGACGACGCTCCCGCGCCCGACGTTGACGAAGTACGCCGACGGCTTCATCGCCCCGAACGCTCGCGCGTCGAACAGATGCGTCGTCTCCGGCGTCGCCGGCGCGATGGCGACGACGTAGTCGCATCGGGGCAGCATCTCGAGCAGCCGGTCCGTCTTGTACATCTCGTCGATCTGCGGGTGCGGCGCCCCGGATCGGCGCACGCCTAACGTGCGCATGCCGAACGCCGCCTTCGCGATGCGCGCCGTCTCCTCGCCGATCGCGCCGACGCCGACGATGCCGATCGTCTTGCCGTGCATCTCCGACTTCAGCCCGGCGTGGTCCCACTGCCGCTGCGCTTGATTGCGAATGTACGTATCGAGCTTCCGCGTGAACGCCAGCAGCATCGCGAAGATCGTCTCGGAGATCGGGTAGGCGTGTACCCCGTTCGCGCTCGTCAGCTCGATGCCGCGCTCCAGGTACCGGTCGATGTCCAGATGGTCCATGCCGGCGCTCCAGCTTTGCAGCCACCGCACGCGGGACGCTTCGTCCAAGACGACCGTCTCCAGCCCGTCCCGCCAGCCGACGACGATTTCCGCGTCGCGCGCGGCGTCGTTCGTCGCTTCCGATCCGACGAGAACGCCCCACCCCGGCGCCGCCTCTCGTATGCGGTTTATAAGTTGGTCCTTTAGTTTCGGTATGATCGCGATCGTTCGCCGCTGCATCTTTCCCCGCCTCCGGTACATTAATTATTGACGCTTCCGGCATGGTTCACTTCCGCGCTTTCGGGACCATGCTCTCTCAGAAAAAAATCCCCTGGACGAAGCCGTCCAAGGGACCTCCCATTAGATTTTAATATCGAGCGACTTTCCGAGATGCGGGTGCGGCGCGGCTTGCGGCGGTTGGGCGGCCGCGAAGTCGGCCAGCATCTGCGCCGACGACTCCTTCGCGAAGTCCTTCACCTTGCCGTACATCGCGTACGAGACGTCCCGTTTCAAGATCGCGGTATCGAGCGACATCTCCATCCGATATCCTCCCCCTCACGTTAGAGTCTATTATATCCGAGCAGGAAATGGGAATCAATGCCTCTGCCGCTTCCAAGGTCCCGGCCGCGTACTAGACCCGAGATGGTTTACCTAGCTAATCATTCCTCTGGTATAATAGACCCAGCTTGACTATTTGAGAGAAACCAGGTGAATCTATGCAAGCGCCCCCCGCCCCGAAGAAGAGAAGGAACCGCAGAACGCTGCGGAAGCGGATCGTTAGGAACATGAATTATCTTTCGCTCCTCAACCTGTTTTTTTTCGCCTGCGTGCTCCTGCTGCTTGCGACAGGCATCCTGCGGCCGGCCAGCTACTCGATCTCCCATTATCTCGCAAAGTCGCTCGAAGAAGATGTAACGTCTCCGATGACGCTGCAACATTTCGGAGCCTCGTCCCTTGCGGAGCTCGACCCGCGCGACCCGGCGGTGAACGCCTGGATTCGCGAACGCATCGAGGTGGTGACGAAGCACGAGCAATTCGCCTTATCTTACGATATCGCGATAGAGGAAGGACAATTCGAGAGCGCCCCCAGATCCGAGGACGCCGTATACGTCGAGCTCCGATTGAACGGCGACGTCCCCTACTCCAACATTCCGAGCATGGCGCAGATGGAGGACGGCGCTTTCCGGGAATTCATCGAATATTACAAGACCGAAACCGTCCTTCCGTTCATCGACGAGACGACGGGCGAGCGCGTGGGATCGATCATGGTCGGCATCAACCCGAAGATTCCGGTCGCGATCACCTTCCTGCTCGGCTTCGCGATGTTCGTTCTCTTCGTCGTCGCGCTCTTCTTGTCGAGGCTGATCGCGAAGCTGCTTACGGTGCCGCTCATCGCTCCGATCACGCAGCTCGAGCATAAGGTGAAGGCGATCGCCGAAGGCGACTTCGAGTCGACGATGGAAGCGAAGATCGAGCTGAAGCGTCCGCTGCGCGAGATCGAGTCGCTGATGGACTCGACGAATCGGATTATGGAAAATATGCAGCGGTACGCCGAACAGCTCCAGCAGCAGAAGACGACCGTGGAGGAGCAGAACGACGAGCTGGAAGCGCAAAACGACGAGCTTGTCCGCTCGAAGCGCCAGCTCCAGGAAGCGCAGCGGCTGCTGACGGCGCGCGAACGCAGCGTCCGCAGCCTGCTCGATAATGCGAAGCAAGGCTTCCTTACGTTCGGCCCGGAGCTGCTCGTCGACGAAGAGTACAGCCGCGAGTGCGCGCGCTTGTACGGCGGGCCGATCGCCGGGCGATCGTTCCCCGAGATGCTGGCGCCGGATGACGAGGAACAGCGCTTGTTCATCGAACGGCTGCTCCGCAAGCTGTTCGACGAGCGGGACCCCGGCCGCCGGCAGGTACTCCTGCCGCTGCTTCCGGAAGAAACGAAGATCGGCGCGACGAACGTGCAGATCGAATATGCGATGATCGCGGACCGCAGCGAGCGCGGCGAGACGTCGGAGCGTTGCATGGTCATGCTGACCGACATTACGGAGAAGCGCCAGCTGCAGAGCCGGATGGAACAAGAGCGCAATACGCTGCAGACGGTCGTCAAGGTCGTCGTCGACTACAATGGATATTCTTCGCTCGCCCGCTCGTTCTCCGAGTGGTGCGCCGCCCCCTTCGACGGCGACTGCCCGGAGAGCGTCATGAAATCGGCGCTGTTCGATTTGTTCCGCGCCGTCCATACATTCAAAGGCAGCTTCGCTCAGATCGGCATGACTCGTCTGGCCGACCGGCTGCATCATGCGGAGTCGCTCGTGTCCGCATGGAGCAAGCGGCCCGTGCCGCCGACGGCCGGGGAAGTGCTCCAAGGACTCGCCGAGCTGCGGATGCGCGATTGGCTGCAGGAGGAACACGACGTTCTGCGCGGCGTGCTCGGCGACGCGTTCTTCGATCAGGATCACGTCCTGCTCGTCGATCGCGCGAAGATCGTCGAGATCGAGCGCAAGATGATCGCGACGCTGTCGCCTGCGGATTGCAGCGTGCTGCTGCCGGAGCTGCGGAAGATCCGGTACAAGCCGTTCCGGGAGCTGATCGCGGCGTACCCGGAGTACGTGGTCGGCCTCGCCGAACGGTTCGACAAGATCGTCAAGCCGTTCGACGTCGAAGGCGGCGACTTCCTCGTCGACGGCGACGCCTACTTGCCGCTCGCGCGTTCGCTCGTCCACGTCTTCCGCAACGCCGTCGACCACGGCTTGGAAGCGCCCGACGTCCGCCTCGAGAACGGGAAGCCGGAATCGGGCGCGATCCGATGCGTCGTATCGTTGCAGGACGATACGATCCAGCTCTCGATTCGCGACGACGGGCGAGGCGTCGACGTCGAGAAGCTGAAGCGCAAAGCCGTAGCGCAGGGCGTGCTGACGGCGGAAGAAAGCGAAGGGTTAAGCGAAGAAGCCGCGCTGCACCTTGCGTTCCTCGGCGAGCTGTCGTCCAAGGACGAAGCGACGGAATGGTCCGGACGCGGCGTCGGCCTCTCCTCGGTCCGGTACGAAGCGGAGCGGCTCGGCGGGACGGCGACCGTCGCGTCGACGCCGGGAGCGGGCGCGACGTTCACGATCGCGGTGCCGTACGACGCCCTCGGCGACTTGCCGTCGGTGGCGCCCGCCTCCCTCCTGCTTCCGATCGCCGAGACGGCGGCAGGCTTCTTCGAGGAGAACGCGGATCTCGCGTTCCGGCCGAGCGGCGACGTGCGAGTCGAGACGGGCGGGAAGATGGCGCTGCTGGGCTTCTCGACCTTCATGTCGGTCCAAGGCGTCTGCAACGGCATGTTCGTGCTGACGATGAACGAAGCGACGGCGGCGACCTTGACGCAACGGCTCTCGTACGGCGAGCTCACGCCCGAGGAGATGCGGAGTTATATGGAGGATACGCTCGCCGAGGCGGCCAATATCGTACTCGGCAACTCCCTCAGGCGCATGGACGAACTGCAGGCGTATCTCTCGATCGATCCGCCGATCACGGTGTTTACGGAAGGCGCCTCGATGAAGGTGGCCGAGTCCGACATATGGACGATCGAACTCGTCGGCGCGTCGGGCATAATGACGATCGGCTTTATCAAAATGTAACGAAGAAAAGGACGGGACTTGCGACATGGCGACGATCTTAATCGTAGACGATTCAATCTTAATGCGGCGCAACTTGAAAATGATGCTCGCGGAAGCCGGCCACGAGGTCGTAGGCGAAGCGTCGA
>JAPSKX010000150.1 GCA_031181325.1 Paenibacillus sp. | reverse complement strand
GCAAGGTGCTCGGCGGCTGGAAATCCTTCAACATATAGAACGCTAGGAATGGGATGATGAACGCCACGAACAGCGCGCCGACGGTCGCCCCGAGCCGCCCGATCAGGTCGCCGATCGACGCCGCGAGCTGCTGCTCCGCTTGGTACAACGCGTTGTTGATGCCCATGCGCACGCTTTCCGGCAAGAAATCGTTCCGGTTCATCTCCACGATCATGCTCTGCGCTCGCATCGTGAATTCCGGCAGATGCTCGTTGAGCTCGTTCAGCTGCTTCACGAACATCGGAATGACGTTCATCAGCACGACGGTCACCGACAACACGAAGACGGCGTAGATGAGCAGCACCGCCACCGTGCGCGGCACGCGCCGTCGGTTGAGCGCCCCTACGATCGGATTCAGGATGTACGAGACGATCAGCGCGATAACGAACGGCAGCAGCACTGTCTTCAGGAAGCCGAACACGGCCGCGATCGCGGGTCCGATCAGCAGAATCATATAGACGACGCCGAGCGACAGCAACGCGAAGACGAGCGCGGCGAACCATTTGCTCCTGAACCATTGTTCCACCGCCTCCAGCCCCCCACTTGTCCGAAGATTGCTATGGGTAACAGTATATGTAGGGGGAAACGAAAAAAAACCTCCCGCGCCGGCCCTAATGGGCTCGTCCGCAGGAGGCCGAAACCGAAACCGTCAGTTCGCGTGAACCTCGGGCATCTCTTCTTCCGGGAAAAACAAATCGTCGAGCGAGCTCAGCGTACCGTCTTCCTCCACCTGGTACACGGACATCTTCTCGCCGTTCACCGTCAGCTCGATGAAGCAGCCCCAGCAATAAAACTGATGGGAACCGATCTTCCCGATATCTTTCGAATTGCAATTCGGACAACGCATCATAGGGATACCACCTTCTGCCGCCAATATATTGAATCTATTTATTCCCAACGGAACATGGATTTAGACGTAAAGCGAGCGTTCGTTGGAAAAGGAATTCGAAAAAGCCAATGGAAGCGGCCTTTCAAGACATATACGCGAGACGTTTCACATGGGTTGCGACTTTCTCCGCGGCAAATGTTACAGAATTGAGGCAATTGCCCCGGCCGAAGCTGAACCGTACCGCCGAACGCAGCCGCTCGGCCGGAACGTCCATCGCGCGCAGCACATGAGACGGCTGCAGCGAGCCGGAGGAGCAGGCGGAGCCGCTGGCCGCCGCCACGCCGTCGAGATCGAGGTTCATGAGCAGCGTCTCGGCGCTCGCGCCCGGGAAGCTGACGTTCAGCACTTGCGGGAGCCGCTCGGCCTTATGCCCGTTCACGACGAAGGCGTCCGGCGGCAGCAGCCGTTCGAACGTCGACAGCATCGCCTCGCGCAAGCGGTCCAGCTCGGCGATCCGCCCCGGCAGGTCGGCGAGCGCGAGCTCGACCGCCTTCGCGAAGCCGACCGCGCCCGCGACGTTCTCGGTGCCGGCCCGGCGGCTCCGCTCCTGCGAACCGCCGAACGCGCGGGCGTGCAGCTTCACGCGCCGATTCGCGTACAGGAGGCCTACGCCTTTGGGGCCGTTCACCTTGTGCGCGGAGAAGCTCATCAAGTCGACCGGCAGGCGCGACAGGTCGATCGGCGCGTGCCCGAGCGCCTGCACGGCGTCGACGTGGAACGCCGCGCCGCGCGAGCGCGCGAGTTCTCCGATTCTACCGATCGGCTGCAGCGTGCCGACTTCGTTGTTGCCGAACATGACCGACACGAGCGCCGTGCGGTCGTCGATCGCCCGCGCGGCTTCCTCGACGTCCACTTGCCCGCTTCCGTCGACGGGCAAGTAGACGACCTCGAATCCGAGCCGCTCCAGCTCCGCCGCCGCGTGCAGCACGGCGTGATGCTCCACGGCGGTCGTCACGACGCGGCGCCGCTCCGGTCCCGCCGCGAGCGCGCCGCCGAGGATCGCCAAGTTGTCGCTCTCCGTCCCGCCGCTCGTGAAGACGAGCTCGGCCGGGGCGCATCCGAGAAGGGCCGCGAGCGAGTCGCGCGCAGACGTAAGGCCCGTCTTGGCTTCGCGGCCGAAGCGATGCACGCTCGACGGATTGCCGAAGCTCGACATAAAATACGGCAACATCGCCTCCAGCACCTCGGGGTGCATCGGCGTCGTCGCCGCATGATCGAGATAGATCGGTTCAGGGTGGATGGTCATATCGGATCGGGTCACCTTCGCTAAATATAAAACATATAACTGTTGCCGGCTTGTCCTTCCTCGTCGTGGAAGGAAATCAAGGCGGCGAGCGTCGTCGAATCGAGCACCGACGCGATCGCGTCGCGGATGCGAATCCACAGGTCCCGCTTCGCCGGATCGTCCTCCTCCGTGAAGTCCACGGGCGAGATCGGCCCCTCGAGCAGGCGAATGACGCGGCCCGCGGTCACGTCCTCCGGCGGCTCGGACAGGACGTACCCGCCGTACGCGCCTCGGACGCTCTTCACGAGTCCCGCGTTGCGCAGCGGCGCGACGAGCTGCTCTAAATAATGTTCGGACAATCCGTGCTTCTCGGCGATCGACTTCAGCGAGGTCGGACCCTCGCCGTATCGCACCGCCAGCTCCATCATGATCGTAAGACCGTAGCGGCCTTTCGTCGATATTTTCAAAGGGTTCACCCCGTTTTCGCGCGAAAAATTACGCTTCGTTCACTAGAATTGACGGAAAATCCAATATTCAAACAAACCCGATAACGTTTCTATGTTATCACACGAAGGCCGGTTTGGTAAGGAAAACCTTTACGTTTTCATAAAATCGTCGAATCTCTTCTATATCCATCGAACAAGTGAGCAAGTTTACGAAAGCGACGATTCTTTCTTTTCACAAGGCGTATGTTACAATAACATTCGAATTCGATCTCTAGAAAAAGCAGGTGATCTTCCATGACTTCCCCTACCAAATCTCCTTCCGAAACCCGCGTCGTCGTCGGCATGTCGGGCGGGGTGGACAGCTCCGTGACGGCGCTGCTGCTCAAGCGGCAAGGCTACGACGTGATCGGCATCTTCATGAAAAACTGGGACGACACCGACGAGTTCGGCGTCTGCACCGCCGAAGAGGACGCCGAGGACGTTCGCCGCGTCTGCGCGCAGATCGGCATTCCGGCGTACACGGTCAACTTCGAGAAGGAATATTACGATAAGGTGTTTCAATATTTCCTGGACGAGTACCGGGCCGGCCGCACGCCGAATCCCGACGTCATGTGCAACCGCGAGATCAAATTCGGCGAATTTCTCGCGAAAGCGATCGAGCTCGGCGCCGACTACGTCGCCACGGGACATTACGCCCGCGTCATCGAGGAGCACGGCGAATTCAAGCTGCTGCGCGGCGTCGACCGGAACAAGGATCAGACGTATTTCCTGAACGCGCTGAATCAGCGGCAGCTGTCGAAGGCGATGTTTCCGATCGGCGGGTATACGAAGCCGGAAATCCGCGCGATCGCGGAGGAAGCCGGCCTCGCCACGGCCAAGAAGAAAGACAGCACCGGCGTCTGCTTCATCGGCGAGAAGAACTTCAAGGAGTTCTTAAGCGGGTACCTGCCCGCGCGCGGCGGCGAGATTCGCACGTTCGACGGCGAGGTGAAGGGGCGGCATGACGGCCTGATGTACTATACCCTCGGGCAGCGCCAAGGCCTCGGCATCGGCGGCAGCGGCACGGGCGAGCCGTGGTTCGTCGCGGATAAGGATTTGGAGCGCAACATTTTGTACGTCGTGCAGGGCGAAGCCGACCCGCGGCTGTATTCGCACCGGCTCGAGGCGACGGGCGTCAGCTGGGTCGCGGGCCGGCCGCCGGCGGAGGGCGCGTTCGCCGTCTCCGCGAAGTTCCGCTACCGGCAGCCCGATCAGGCGGTGCGCGTGACGATGACCGGCGCGGATACGTGCGTCGTCGAATTCGAGACGCCGCAGAAGGCGATCACGCCGGGCCAGGCGGTCGTATTCTACGACGGCGAGACATGCCTCGGCGGCGGCACGATCGACCGCGTGCTGAAGGCGAGCGGCGAGTCGCTGCTGATGGGCGCGGGGCTGCGGAACGCATGACGGCCTCGCCCGCTTCCGCCGCGTTCTCCTCCGACGAACCCATGCGCATCCCGATCGCGATCGCGCCGCCGTACGACGCGCGGCTGCTCTTCGAGCGGTACGCGCAGGTCGGCAACCGCGCGCGCCTCGTCCGCCTCGAGCCGGAGCGGCGCCGCTTCGTCCGCGCGATCCGCGCCGGCGGCACGGCGCTGCCGGTCGCCGTCGAATTCGGCGGCGACGTCGAAGCGCCGACCGCCGCGGCCGCGATGCCGGCGGGCACGCCGCCGCACGTCGCCGCCGAGGCGGCGCGCGCGGCCGCGCACATGATCGGCGCGGATGTCGACCTCGCCGCGTTCTACGCATGCTTGAGCGACGACGCCCGCTTCGCGGCGCTGTTCGACCGGCTGCGCGGCTCCAAGCTGCTGCTCGATCCCGATCCGTTCGAATGCATGATGAAGACGATCATTACGCAGCAGCTCAACCTGTCGTTCGCCGGCACGTTGATCGAACGGCTGGCCGTGCTCGCCGGAGATACGCTCGAACACGAGGGGCACCCGCTGCTCGTCTTCCCGGACGCGGAGTCGGTCGCGCGCCTGTCCTACGACGAGCTGCGCGCGCTCTCGTTCTCGCAGCGCAAGGCCGAGTACGTCGTCGATACGGCGCGCGCCGTCGTCGACGGCCGGCTCGACTTCGCGCGGGTCGAACGTCTGAGCGACGACGAGGCGCTCCGCGAGCTGACGCAGCTGCGCGGCATCGGCCGCTGGAGCGTCGAGTGCCTGCTCATCTTCGCGTACGGCCGCCCGGATCTGCTGCCCGCCGCCGACATCGGCCTGCGCAACGCGGTCCGCAACGTCTGGGGCCTCGACGCCCAGCCGACGGCGAAGGACATCGACGCGATCGGCGCCGCATGGACGCCCTGGCGCACGTACGCAACCTACTATCTATGGGAGTCGCTGCGGCTCAAGTAAAAAATCCGGCCCTCCGCGAACGTATCGCGGGAGGGACCGGATTTTTTTTACGCTCGACGCCGCCCGGCGTTACGCCGTGACGACCTGATCGAACATCGCCTGCGCGGTACGCCTCCGTATTGTGCTCCGACAGCTCCGCCCGGAGCTCCTTCGCCGCGTCCGACCCCGATCTGCCCGGCGATGAAATGTACGTTCCGTTCGGCTCGAAGCGAACTCCGTCTTCTGCGGCGCATCGTCCAGCAGCGTCGCGAGAAATCCGCCGGGACGGCAATCGATAAGTCGTATTCGTTCTCGCGCATGCCTTCCGCCGCTTCGTCCGCTTGCGCCATATGCCGCTCGAAATGGCAAGCGCCGCCTTCGAGCCGGAAGGATTTTCCGGGCGCCGCATCGAATCCCATTCCTATAGATTCCGGATTTTTCAACAGAGGAGGCGTCAGGCTTGCGATCGTCCATCTTGTCTTGCGAAGAGATCGAGACGTTCCGGCGATATGTCGAGCGCAAGCATGCCGAAGCCCCCGCATGGCGCCGCGCGAGCATTCTCGCCGATGCGTTGGAGCGCGCCGTCGACGGGCGTCTTCCGGCGTTGCCCGACGAGCCGCGGCGGCGGCTGCGGCGGAAGCTCTTGGAGCGGGGCCCCGGGGTTGCTGCGATCGGCGCCGACGACGTGCTGCAGGAATGTCTCTCGCTCGATCTAGGACAAGACGCATTGCTCCGTCCGATCGTCGCGTGGAGCCGCGACAGGCTGCGGCCGGCGGAAACGGACGAGCGAGAAATCGAGGCGGCGCTGCTGCGGATGTATCGGGACGCGCCCGCTTCCGTCGGCTTGGAGGCCTTGGGGCGGGAGGCCGATCGGCGACGTCTCGACGAGGGCGCCCAGACGCGCGGCGGGTCGCGGCGGCGGCTCGACGCGGCGGCTGCGGCGGCGGCCGGTCTGCTGTTGCTCGCCGGCGCGCTCGGCTTGCCCTCCGCCATCGGGAGCGGCGTCGCATCGGCGCCGAGCCCCGCCGCGGAGCCCCCGGCGCAAGCCGCGGACGCGCCCCTCGCGAGCGATGCTCCCGTCATCGCCGAATACGGCTATGCGCCGGTCGACGAAGAGCGGCTGAAGACGTATTTGCGAGGGCGCGACTCCATGCTCGCGGACGATCCGTACTTCGGGGCGATCGTCGCCGCCGCGGAGCGCCACGACGTGCATCCCCTGCTGCTCTTCGCGATCACGGGCCAAGAGCAAAGCTTCGTTCCCGCGTCGCACGAGAGAGCGGAAGCCATCGCGAGCAACCCGTTCAACGTGTACGGAAGCTGGGAGGACTACCGTACCGATATCGGCGACGCCGCCACGCTCGCCGCCCGGCTCGTGGCCAAGCGGCTCGCCGACCGTCCCGGCGACGTCGATCCGATCCAGTGGATCAACTCCTCCTACGCCGAGGATCCGAACTGGTGGAAGGGCGTCTCCTGGTTTTTCGAAGATATGAAAAAACACAACGAGCGGTACACGCGCTAAGCTTGCGCGAATCCCGCTCGTTTTCCCGTTATCGTTAAAAGGACTCTAGCGCCGCGAACTACCCTTTGTTCGCCCGCCGCCGCAGTTGGTTTTCCCGCATCTTCGCTTCGGTGCCTTGCGTCGACGCCTCGAAGAACACCTCGTTCCGGATCGGTCCCGGCAAATATTGCTGTTCGACGTAATGTCCCGGGAAATGATGCGGGTATTGATACCCGACATGACCGAGCTGCTGCGAGCCCTTGTAATGTCCGTCCCGCAGATGCATCGGCACCTCCGCCGCACCCAGCCGGTCGAACGCATGGTACACCCGTTCCATCGCGAGACCGATCGAATCGGACTTCGGGCTCTCCACCGCGAACAGAATCGCCTGCGAGATGTTGTATCGCGCCTCCGGCCAGCCGATCTTATGATACGCGTCCATCGCCGACACCGCCTGCGTCATCGCCTGCGGATTCGCGAGCCCGATGTCCTCGCTTGCCGCGACGATCAGCCGGCGCAGGAATACCATCGGGTCCATGCCGAGCTTCTCGACCGCATAGAGAAACCAGAACAACGCCGCATCGGACGAGCCGCGCACGCTCTTGTGGAACGCGGACAATACGTCGTACTGCGTCGACTCGTCCGCCGCGACCGTCGGCTGGCGGATCGATTCTTCGGCGGCGCCGAGCGTCACGCGGATCGTCCCGTCGGCGTCCGCGAGCGTCGTCAACGCCGCCAGCTCGAGCGCGTTGAGGGCGCGCCGCAGGTCGCCGCCGGCGACCGTCGCGATGTGCGAGAGCGCGTCCTCGTCGGCGACGATCGGCAGCGCGCCGAGCCCCCGCTCGGCATCGCGCAGCGCCCGGCGCATCGCCTCGAGCGCATGGTCCGGCGTCAGCTTCTCTAGCCGGAACAGCGTGGAGCGAGACAGGAGCGCCCCGTTGATCGAGTGGAACGGATTTTCCGTCGTCGCGCCGATGAACATGATCGTGCCCGCCTCGACGGCCGGCAACAGCGCGTCCTGCTGCGACGTCTTGAAGCGGTGCACCTCGTCGAGGAACAGAATCGTCTTCCGGTCGTACAGCGAACGCAGCTCCTTCGCCCGCTCGATCGTCTCGCGCACGTCCTTCACCGACGCGTCGACCGCGTTCAGACGGATGAACTCGCCGTCCGTCCGGTTCGCGATGATCGTCGCCAGCGTCGTCTTCCCCGTCCCGGGCGGCCCGAACAGGATGATCGACGTCACTTGATCCGCTTCGATCGCCCGGCGCAGCATCTTCCCGGGACCGACGATGTGCTCTTGTCCGATATATTCTTCGATCGATCGCGCCCGCATCCGTTCCGCCAGCGGCTGCCGCCCCGGCGCCGCGCCCGATTCCGCTCGATATGTAAATAGATCCATGCTTCGTCTCAACTCCCTCGTCCCATTATAAGAAAAACTTCGATCGGAGTACATCCATTCCGCAGGAACGCAAAAAGAACCCGCGCAGCCCTGCGCGAGTCCCTTACCGCCGTTACGGAGCGATCGTGTACGTCAAGTCGACTTCCTTGCCTCCGTCCAGAAACCATTGATGCTTCAGCTTGAGCGCGTTCCCTTCCAAGCCGACGACGCGGAGGCCGTCCCAGTTCGCGAAGTCCAGCTCGGTCGGCGGCATCGTCCGGTATGCCTCCAGCTTCTTCTCGTCGAGCAACGCGTCGGCGAGCCTCGTCGCCTCCCCCGTGGTCCGGTCGACGAGCGTCAACCACCCCGTCGTATGCGGACGTACGACCATGTACGCCTCGTCGTACCATTCGACTTGGAACGCCTCGTCCTCGTAGCCGGTCAGCGCCTTCAGGTCGTGCGTCGCCGTCGTCGCTCCGGCCGGGTCCACCTCGTAGAGCGTCGCGCCGTCCAGTACGACCGCATGGCCGTTCGGGAGCTTCGCGACGTCGCGAATCGGATGCACGCCCCAATAGTGCGTCTTCGCCTCGAGCGTCAGCTTGCCCGCAGCGACGACGAATCGGTAGACGTCATTGTTGATGCCCGGTTCGCCGTAATTGTCCACTGCCGTCACGATGTCCGTCGACGGCGACAGCGTCTCGACCGACAGCTCGACGTAACGCTGCAGCTCGAATGCCGTATCGGCCGCGAGCGTTGCGGCTTCGCCGCTTTCGCTGACGTACAGCTCGCCGGTATTCCGATGCAGCCAGTAGCCGCGCGTCCCCTTCTCCACGAACGAGAAGAAATTTTCGAATTGCAGCTCGACCCGGCGTTCTTCCGCCTTCCACTGCACGTTCGCGCCGAGCGCCTCGCTGACGAAGCGAACCGGCACGAAGACGACGCCGTCGACGTTCTTCGGCATGGCGGTCAATGTGTAATCCTGCCCGTTCACCTTCGCTTGCTTGCTGCCGAGCGTCATCTCGACGCGGACGCCGGGGCGGTTCACCAGGATCCGCTTCCCTTCCGCGATCCATGTCGTTCGGCTGCTCAGCAGCGTTCCGGTTTCCCGAAGGGGCAAGTAGACGGAGCCGCCCTCGAGCAGCGGCTCATGCTTCAGCCCGGCCGTGCCTTGATTCAAGGTAACGCTGACGACCGGCGCGGCCGCATGCGCGGCTTGTCCGCCGAACGACATGGCGGCGGGGAACGTCAAGCCGGCTGCCAGCGCCGCGAGAGCGATCGTTTTCGCAATATAGGTCTTCATCCTCTAGTATCATTCCTCGTATTTTGATTCCTTCTTCCTATCTTAGACGATTCGAAGCGCGGGAAAGTTGCGTGCCGCGGGGCTGGAAATCTCCCCCTGACGCGCTGCTTCAGCGCTTCGAACGGCACCGGGAAGAGCAGCGTCAAGCCGCCGGCAATACGTAAAACGACTGCCTTCGCCTCTTCGGATAATGCTGTAAATGCAAGCAGATCGCCAAGGGCACGATAACGAAAGAGAACGTTAGATCGATCAGCGACGATTGAGCGGCGCCGTCGACTTCGATCGGTACTCCCAAGGGAGTGGTTAAAAACATTAAGTTGTACAACAGATTGCAATGATGAATTATTGGACGGTCGGATACCGCTCCCGCCACCGCTTCCAGTCCAGTAATTTCCATGCGGTAATCAGCCATACGAAGACGACGAACGCCAGGTACAAGGAAGGCCCCCCCTCTTAGGCAGGTGAGAATATGCGCAAATTTTCCGTCATTTTCCGTTATATATCTTCATCCTTCTTTTCTTTGACGCTTTCGAGCATCTTCATACGTGGCTGCGGCTCGTCTATTTGGACGGGCTCCTCGCCGCGTTCTTCCTCGCGCTTACGTACCTGAAGCGCAAGCTGTGACGAACGCGAAGAAAGCGCCCCGCGTTTCGCCCGCGGAGCGCTTTCTTCGCGTACCTTCGATTACACTTCGATCCCGTGCTTCTTCAGCAGATCGTTCACGATGACGCTGACCATGAACAGCCCCGCCACCGGCGGCACGAACGCGTTGCTCGCCGGGGGCATCTGCGCCTTGCGGATTTCCGGCGCGTTCTCGGGCACGATGCGCTGCGTCACGTCCTCGCGCGGCCGCTTCGGCGTCTCGGTCGAGAAGACGACCTTCACGCCCTTCGTGACGCCCGCCTCCCGCAGCTTGCGCCGCACGACGCGCGCGAGCGGATCGGTGTGCGTCTTCGAGATGTCGACGACCTGGAACTTCGTCGGGTCCATCTTGTTCGCGGCGCCCATGCTCGAGATGACCGGGATGCCCCGAGATTTACATTGCAAGATCAGGTGCACCTTGTACATGATCGTGTCGGAGGCGTCGAGGACGTAGTCGAGCGGGTACTCGAACAGCCTCTCGTACGTCTCCTCCGTGTAGAACATCCGCAGCGCGACCGCGTCGCAGTCCGGATTGATGAGCTTGATGCGCTCTTGCATCAGCTCCGCCTTCGGCAGCCCGACGGTCGTCGTCAGCGCATGAATCTGCCGATTGATGTTCGTCACGTCGACGACGTCCTTGTCGATCATGACGATCCGGCCGACGCCGGTGCGCGCGAGCGCCTCCGCCGCGATCGAGCCGACGCCGCCGATGCCGAGCACCGCGACGGTGCTGTTCTTCAGCGCCGCGATGCCCTCCGGCCCGACCGCCAGCTCCGTACGGGAAAATTGGTTCAACATATAGCGGGTTCCCCCTTTACTGCTTCACCGGCTCCGCTTTCTGCGGCAGCGCCACCCGAATCGACAGCTGCTGCAGCTGCCCTGCGTCGACCTCGGAAGGCGCGCCGGACAGCAGATCCGATGCGCTGGCCGTCTTCGGGAACGCGATCGTCTCGCGCAAGTTCGTGCGCCCCGTTAACAGCATAACCAAACGGTCGAAGCCGAATGCCATGCCGCCGTGCGGCGGGGTGCCGTAATCGAACGCGTCGAGGAAGAAGCCGAACTTCTCCTTCGCCTCCTCCATCGTGAGGCCGAGCGCCGCGAACATCTTCTCCTGCACCTCGCGCTTGTAAATCCGCATCGAGCCGCCGCCGACCTCGTACCCGTTCAGAACGAGATCGTACGCTTGCGCGCGAATCGCGCCCGGGTTCGTCTCGAACAACGCCAGGTCTTCGTCGTGGGGACGCGTGAACGGATGATGCTCCGCCACCCACCGCTTGTCTTCTTCGTCCCAGCCGAGCAACGGGAAGTCGACGACCCACGCGAAGCGGAACTCGCTCTCGTTAATGAGGCCGAGGTCGCGGCCGAGCTTCAGGCGCAGATTGCCGAGCACGTCGTGCACGACCTTCGCTTTGTCCGCGCTGAACAGCAGCACGTCGCCCTCTTCCGCGCCGAGACGCTCCGTCAATGCCGCGATCTCCTCCGGGCTCAGGAACTTCACGATCGGTCCCTTCCACTCGCCGTCCTTCACGACGATGTACGCGAGTCCCTTGCCGCCGTAGCGCGCCGCGAACGGCGTCAGGTCGTCGAGCTCCTTGCGGCTCCACGTCGCGCAGCCCTTCGCGTTGATCGCCTTCACCATGCCGCCGCCGGCCACGACCGACGCGAACACCTTCACGCCGGAAGACGCCACGACGTCGGATACGTCCACGAGCTCGAGGCCGAACCGCAGGTCCGGCTTATCGGAGCCGTACTTGCCCATCGCCTCGGCGTACGGCAGACGTTGGAACGGCGTCGGCACGTCGTAGCCGATCGTATCCTTGAACAGCTTCGCCGTCAGCTCTTCCATGATCGTCAGCAGCTGGTCCTGCGACAGGAACGACGTCTCGATGTCCACCTGCGTGAACTCCGGCTGGCGGTCCGCCCGCAGATCCTCGTCGCGGAAGCAGCGCGCGATCTGGTAATAGCGTTCCATCCCGCCGACCATAAGCAGCTGCTTGAAAATTTGCGGCGACTGCGGCAGCGCGAAAAACTCGCCCGGATGCACCCGGCTCGGCACCAAG
>JAPSKX010000149.1 GCA_031181325.1 Paenibacillus sp. | reverse complement strand
GTCTTCGCCTTATCGAGCCCTTCCGCTCCGTTCTCCGCGAAGCTGACATCCATGCCTTGCGCTTCGAGGGCGCTCGATAAGGCGAAGACGTTCCGGACGTCGTCGTCGATGAGCAGCGCGCGCTTCCCTTCGAGCCCCGTCCGCTGCGGCGCGCTCGGCCGGGCCGGCCGGTCGGCCGCGTCTTCCGCGCGACCGCCGCCTTCGCCGGTCGCCGCCTCCCGCGAGAGGAACAGCTCCAGCTCGTCCATCAACCGTTCGGGAGCATGGGAATCCTTAATGATGATCGTATGGGCGAATTTGCGCAATTGAATTTCTTCCTTCGACGTCAAGTCGCGCCCGGTGTAGACGAACACCTTCACCCCTTCGAACGAGGGAAGTCGTTTCATCTTCTCGAGCAGCTCGAACCCCGTCGTGTCCGTCAGCCCCAAGTCGAGCACCATGCAATCGTATGCGTCGAGCTTCAGTCGCTCCAGCGCTTCCGCACCCGTGGACACCGCCTTGATGACGAAATTTTTCCCGCCGATCAGCTCCATCAAGCTATTGCGTTGTCTGACGTCGTCGTCCACGATCAAGAGCTTCTTGATGCGGGTCTCTTCCTTCGCCGGAGACGGCGACTGCGGCGAAGGCTCGAACTCCGGCTCCGCCGGCATGTCCGCGGGGCGTTCCGAGGCGGGCGCCGCGACGGCCGCCTCCTTCCTGCCCGCCGCGATCTCCGCGGCGCCCGCATGCTCCGCGTAATCGGGTACTCGGAACGTAAAGACGCTTCCTTCGCCTTCGACGCTGCTCACGGCGATGTCCCCGCCGAGCAGCTCCGCGATGTCCCGGCAGATCGACAGTCCCAGTCCCGTGCCGCCGTATTTCCGGCTCGTCGTTCCGTCCGCTTGCTGGAACGCTTCGAAGATCAGCTCCCGCTTCTCCTCGGCGATGCCGATGCCGGTATCCGCGACCACGATCTCGAGCGCGGCGGCGCTCCCGCTCCGCCCGTTCGCGCCGAACGCGATCTTTACTTCGCCTTCGTGGGTGAACTTGAACGCGTTCGACAGCATATTGCGGATCACCTGCTGCAGCCGCCGCTCGTCGCTGAAGATCGTCTCCGGCGCCCCGTCCCCGACGACGACGTCGAACCGCAGCCCCTTCTCGCTCGCGACCGCGCGGAAGCTCGTCTCGGCGAACTGCGCCAGGTCGGCGATCCGAATGTCGCTCGGGTGTACGTCCATCTTCCCGGATTCGATCTTGGCCAGATCCAAGATGTCGTTGATGAGCGCCAACAGATCGCTGCCGGAGGAATAGATGATTTTGGCGTATTCGATTTGCTTCTCGGTCAAGTTGCCGCCGTTATTGTCGGACAGCAGCTTCGATAGGATCAACAAGCTGTTTAACGGCGTACGCAGCTCGTGGGACATATTCGCCAGAAATTCGGACTTGTACTTCGAGCTCAGCGCCAGCTGTCTCGCTTGCTCCACCAGACCGATTCGGGCGATCTCCATCTCCCGGTTCGTCTCCTCGAAGAGCTTGTTCTGGACTTCCAGACGGTCGGCCTTCTCCTTCAGCTCGGCGTTCGTCTGCTCCAGCTCCTCCTGCTGCGCTTGCAGCTTCTCCTCGGATTGGCGCAAGGCCAGCGTTTGCTCCTCCAGCTCCTCGTTCATCGTCCGCAGCTCCTCTTGCTGCGACTGCAGCTCTTCGGCTTGCGCTTGCAGCTCTTCCGTCATCGCTTGCGATTGCTCCAGCATGCCGGCAAGGCGAATGCGCCCCGCGACATTGTCGAGCACGATGCCGAGATGCGACGCCACCTCCTCCAAGAACGATTGCCGAATCGGCGTGAACGGGCGGAACGATGCGAGCTCGACGACCGCCAGCACGTCGTCCTCGTAGACGATCGGCAGCACGAGCACGTTCAGCGGCGGCGCCTCGCCGAGACCGGAGCGTACCGCGACGTAGTCGGAAGGAACGGACGTCAGCAGGATCGGCGTTCGTTCGAGCGCGGCCTGCCCGATGAGCCCTTCGCCCAAGCGGAACGTATTGGCGAGATGCTTCCGCTCCTTGAACGCATAGGACGCTAACAGCCGCAGCGTCGGCTCCTCCCGAAGCTCCTCCGCTTGCATCGCGTAAAACACGGCATGACAGCCTTCCACGGCCGGCACCGCCTTGGAGAGGAACGTCCTCGCGACGGCTTCGAGCGTGTGCGCGCCGGTGAGAAGCCCCGTCGTCTCGGCGACGTTCGTCTTCAGCCAGTGCTCGTCCCGCTCCCGCTCCCGCTGCTCCGCGAGCGACGACGCCATCCGGTTGAAGGAACGCGCGACGTCGTCGATCTCGTCCGCCGACTTCGCTTCGATCGTCGTGCGCAGGTCCGCCGTGCCGTCGGCTACGGCCGCGATGATGCCGGAGACGCGATTCAGGCGAACGGCGACCCGCCACACTCTGAGGTACATGGCGGCGGCGGCGAGCAAGACGCCGAACAGCGCGATCGCGCCGAGGACGGCCATATTGCGTTGGGATTCCCGAGGCACTTCGATGAGCGATCGGTCCATCTGCGCTTCGAGATCGCCCGTCAGCGAACCGATCGCTTCGAAGAACCGGTCGTGAATCTCGTGCCCCTGCGCATTGATCAGCGCGATGCCTTCGGCGTTCCTGCCTTCCGCGAAGTGACGCACTACTTCGTCCTTATATTCGAGAAACTCGTGATTCACGTCGTGCAATCGCTCGACCATCACGAGCTGCTCCGCCGAATCCACGAGCAGCTCGAGTCTCGTGATGTCTTCCGCGACGGACGCGCTCTCCTCCTCGAGCAACTCGATTTCTGCTTCGACGGATGCGGGGTCGTCGAATAACGCGATATTTCGCAGGTAGATGGCCTCGTTCTTGACCTTCCGGTGAATTTGCTCCGCAAGCAATGTAGTGTCGTAGTCCTTCTGAAGCGCGTCGCTCATCCCCGCCAAATTCGAGTTTTGCACCCCGCCGACGCCGATTAAGAGCACGAACAGGAAGGGCAGCCCGGCTAAGCCGAGCATGAATTGCGTTTTGATCTTCATCGGTAAACCTCACTTTACTTAGCCGGCTGCTAACCGGACATTCGGCTGGCGCGGATCGCTTTCCCTTCGTCGATGCAGGTTTGGTAAATCTTCGCCATCGCTTGCACGCGATCGTTGACGTTCAGCTTCTGGAAGATGTGCGTGATATGGTTCTTCACCGTATGCTCGCTGATGTACAGCTTGTCCGATATTTCCTTATTGTTGAACCCGTTCACCATCAGATGGAACACATCGAACTCGCGGGGCGAGATGGCGTGCGCCTCTCTCGTATGGTGCAGCGCCCGGTTCAAAATCTCTTGGTTTTGGCTCTCGGACGTCTCGTCCCGCACGATGTGCAGCCGTTCCTCGCGGGCGGCCGCCGGCTTGTCCGTCCGGCGCCGGGACAAGAACGACACGAATTCGGCCGACTCTACCGGAGGACAGAACAAATAGCCTTGGAATTCGTCGCAGCGGAGCTCTCGGATTCGATCGAGCTGCTCCTCCGTCTCCACGCCCTCCGCGATCACGTTCATCTTCAGGCTCTGCGCCAGCGAGACGATCGCTTGAACGAACGGGGTGCTGTCGGCCGATGCCTTGCCGAGGTCGTGCACGAACGACTTATCGATCTTCAGCGCGCCGACGGGGAAGCGTCGTAAGTAATT
This sequence comes from Paenibacillus sp., assembly GCA_031181325.1. GTDB lineage: Bacteria > Bacillota > Bacilli > Paenibacillales > YIM-B00363 > Paenibacillus_AE. The sequence goes on along the minus strand of JAPSKX010000149.1, from coordinate 8,422 downwards.
CAAGGAGGAGTAGCCGGTGCCGAAGTCGTCGAGGCTGACGAAGATTCCTTGGCGCTGCAGCTGATGCAGCGTTCGCACGACGCTCTCCTCGCCCGCCATGAGCGCGGTTTCCGTTATTTCGATCTCGATCGAACCGGGCTCCAGCTCATACTCCTCCAGAACGGCGATGATTCGTTCTCCCGCGTCCCGCTGCATGAACTGATGCGCGGAGAAGTTCACCGCGACCCGGATCGGCGCGACGCCCGCCCGCCGCCATGCCCGGCTTTGCTCGCACGCCGCCCGCAGCACCCAATCGCCGATTTCGGAAATCTGCCCGCTTTCCTCGGCCAACGGAATGAACTCCGACGGCAGCACCGTGCCCCAATTCGGGTGGTTCCACCGCACTAACGCCTCCGCGCTCGTAATCTCCCCGCTCTTCGCGTCGATCCGCGGCTGATAGACGAGCTTCAGCTCGCGGCGCTCTACCGCCTTGCGCAGCTCGTTCTGAAGCATGAAGTTGCGATACGAACCTAAATTCATGCCCGAATGAAACACCTTGTAGCGGTTCTTCCCTTGCTCCTTCGCCCGATAGAGCGCCGCGTCGGCGTTCTTCATGAGCTGCTGCGCGTCGTCGCCGTCGTACGGGAAGACGCTGACGCCGATGCTCGTCGTCACGAACAGCTCGTATTGATCGAGATGAATCGGCTGTTGGAACGCCTCCAAGATGCGTTCCGCGCAATCCAGCGCGGTCTCCCGGTTCGTGTCCGGCAGCAGCGCGCTGAATTCGTCGCCGCCGATACGAGCGACGAAGTCGCGTTCCCGCATGCACCCCGCGAGCCGGTCGGCGACCTCCCTCAGCAGCCGGTCGCCGAACCCGTGGCCGAGCGAGTCGTTCACGTATTTGAACCGGTCCATATCGAAATACAGGATCGATAACGATTCGGCGTTCCGCCTGGCGGCGTCCAACGCCTCGGTCAACCGCTCGTTGAAGCTTCTTCGATTCGGCAGCTGCGTCAATCCGTCGTGGTACGCCATGTGCAGGATCGTCTCTTGCTCCCTGGCGAGCTGCTCGGATTGCAGCATCAGCTTCTGATTCAGCTTATATAAATCTACGAAGCCGTCGACCTTCGCTTTCAGCACGATCGGATCGAACGGCTTCAGAAGATAGTCGATCGCGCCGACCGAATATCCGGTGAAAATATGATTCGCGTCCATATAGTTCGCCGTTATGAAAATGATCGGAATGCTCTTCGTTTTCTCCCGCGCTTTGATAATCTTCGCCGTGCCGAAGCCGTCGATGCCGGGCATCTGCACGTCCAGCAGGATGACGGCGAAATCGTACTTGAGCAAGCATCGCAGCGCTTCCTCGCCGGAGGAAGCCTTCACGAGACGAAGATCGTCGCGCTCGATGATCGCCTCCAGCGCCAGCAAATTTTCGGGACGGTCGTCAACCAGCAAAATATTGACCCTAGGATCTTCGGAGTAATTCATCACATGGATTCCCCTTTCGAATGCATTCGGGAGCGGGACGGGGAATAAAAAAATCCGGCCGCGAAAAAAAGGGCCGGAAGACTCTTTCCACGTTCGGCAGCTGGCTGGCATCGTTTTCACATTAGCCCCTGTAGCTTTGCGCCCCCAGTTTTCAATGGGTTTGCCTATTTTCCTGAGGATGTATATTCTACTAGGTCTTTCAATTCATTTCTGATTCCCATTATAACCCGATTCCGCGCGGGAGGGTACACTTTTTATAAGTTGCTTTGATTTGTGTCGCATAGCGAAAAAGCGCCGCTCCCTGTGGGTAAGGGAACGGCGCTCGAACGCGCTGACGCTTATTTCAACAACGCCTTCACCTTCGCGACGACGTTCGGAACCGTGAAGCCGTACTCCTCGATGACCTTCGGCCCCGGGGCGGAAGCGCCGTAGGTCGTGATGCCGAGGATGTCGCCTTCGTCGCCGGCGTACTTGTGCCAGCCGAACGGCGATGCCATCTCGATGACGAGGCGCGCCTTCACGTCCGGCAGGATCACGGATTGACGATACGCCTTGTCTTGCGCCTCGAAGCGGTCCATGCTCGGCATCGAGACGACGCGAACGTGGATGCCTTCCGCCGCGAGCGCCTTCTGCGCGTCGACGGCCAGCGCCACTTCGGAGCCCGTCGCGATGATTTGCGCGTCCGGCTTCGTTCCGGCCGGCGCGTCCGCGACGACGTAAGCGCCGCGCGCGATGCCTTCGCGCGCCAGCTCCGCCGTGCCCGCGAGCACCGGGAGGTTTTGGCGCGTCAGGACGAGCGCGACCGGACGGTCCTTGCTCGAGAGGGCGAAGCGCCATGCTTCGGCGGTCTCGTTCGCGTCGGCCGGGCGGATGACCGTCACGTCGATCATCGAGCGGATCGCCGCGAGCTGCTCGATCGGCTCGTGCGTCGGGCCGTCTTCGCCGACCGCGATCGAATCGTGCGTGAACACGTACACGACCGGCAGCTTCTGGATCGCCGCGAGGCGAATCGCCGGGCGCAGGTAGTCGGAGAACACGAAGAACGTGCCGCCGAACGCCTTCACGCCGCCGTGCAGCGCCATACCGTTCATCGCCGCGCCCATCGCGAACTCGCGTACGCCGAAGTACACGTTCCGATCGGCGTAACTGCCCGGCTGGAACTTGCCCGTGTCGTTCAAGTGCGTCATCGTCGACGACTCGAGGTCCGCGGAGCCGCCGAACAGCGTCGGCAGCTTCGGCGAGATCGCGTTGAGCACCTTGCCGGAGATCGCGCGCGTCGCGACCGGCTTCTCGTCCGTCGAGTACGTCGGGATGTCCGCGTCCCAGCCGGCCGGGTTTTCGCCCGCGAACGCCGACTCGAACTGCGCCGCGAGCGCCGGATGCGCCGCGCGGTACTTCGCGAACAGCTCGTTCCACGCCGCCGCCGCCGCATCGCCCTTCGCCTTCAGCTCGGCGAAGTTCGCCGCGACCGGCTCCGGCACATGGAATTCCTCGTGCGGCCATTCGTAGAACGCCTTCGTCAGCTTCGCCTCGTCGCCGCCGAGCGGGGAGCCGTGCGGGCCGGCGTGGCCGCCCTTGCCCTGCTTGTTCGGCGAGCCGTAGCCGATGACCGTCTTCACTTCGATGAGCGTCGGCGCATCGCTGTTCTTAGCGGCCGCGATCGCGCGGTTGATCTCGCCGAGATCGTTGCCGTCGTTCACGCGGATGACGTTCCAGCCGTAGCCCTTGAAGCGGGCTTCGACATTTTCCGAGAATGCCAGGTTCAGGTCGCCGTCGAGCGAGATGTCGTTGGAATCGTAGAGCACGACCAGCTTGTTCAGCTTCAGGTGCGCCGCGAGCGACGCCGCTTCGCCGGAGATGCCCTCCATCAGATCGCCGTCGCCGCAGATCGCGTACGTGTAGTGATCGATGACGTTGAAGCCTTCGCGGTTATAGACCGCCGCCGTGTGCGCTTCCGCCATCGCCATGCCGACCGCCATCGCGAAGCCTTGACCGAGCGGGCCCGTCGTCGCGTCGACGCCCGCCGTGTGGCCGAATTCCGGGTGACCCGGCGTCTTCGAGCCCCACTGGCGGAATTGCTTGAGCTGCTCCATCGGCGTATCTTCGTAACCGAACAAGTGCAGAAGACTGTATAACAGCATCGAACCGTGGCCCGCGGACAGGACGAACCGGTCGCGGTTCACCCACGTCGGGTTCGCGGAGCTGTGATTCATGAATCTCGCCCAGAGCTCGTATGCCATCGGCGCGGCGCCCATCGGCATGCCCGGATGGCCGGATTTCGCCTTCTCGATCGCGTCGATCGACAGCGTGCGGATCGTGTCGATCGACAGTTGATCGATCGTTCTGCTTGCAGTTGTCATGCTTTCTCTACTCCTCCTTGGAAGACCGTGAAATGTACAATGCTACCATTGTATCATTCCGATCGGTGTCAGTCGAGGAGGCATCATCGGTCGGCGGATCGCGGCGAGCTCCGCTAGACGAGCGGCCATGAGCGACCGCAGGTTCGCGGCGAGCTCCGCTAGTCGAGCAGACGGAAGCTGCCCGTGCCGATCGTGCCGAGCTTGCCGTTCTCATCGACAATATTCGCCTGCACGGTAATCGTCGATCGCGTCTCGTGCAGCACCGTCGCCGTCGTCGTCAGCGTGCCGATGCCGAGCGACGCGACGAAGTGCACGTTCAAATTCGTCGTCACCGTACGCTTCTCCGGATGCGCGCGCATGACCGCGAGTCCCATCGCGTTGTCGAGCAGCGACGACAGCACGCCGCCGTGCACGATGTTCATCGCGTTCAAATGCCGGCGTTCGACGTCCAGCGCGATGACGGTCCGCGCCTCGGACACCTCGATCGCCTTGCAGCCGAGATGATCCCAGAACGTCCCCTTGGCGCGCGCTTCCAACATGTCCAGCCACTCGTTATCGTTCGATGCCATATCGTTTCCCACCGCCTCCTCTGTATATTGGATTATATTGTACCGTTCCGCGCCGCAATTCCCCAAATCGGCCGCGGCTGAGCGAAGGGAAATCAGGGAGAAGGAGGCGCAAAACGCTCCCTCCCCCGGCGCTCCATTGAAGCTCCATATGAAACGGCCCCGCAAGCCGCGCCTGCGGGGCCAACCTTCACTTGGACTCCGGGGCCGAATGCGTCTCCGAAGCCGGCGACGCCTCCGCCTTCGCCTGCTCCTCCTCGATCAACGCGCGGCGCAGCGGCTTGCCGATCATCGTCTTCGGCAGCTCCGCGCGGAAGTCGAACACGCGCGGCACCTTGTACGCGGCGAGCATCTCGCGGCAGTACGCCCCGAGCGCCTCCGCGCTCACCTCCGCGCCGTCCTTGAGCACGACGTACGCCTTCACCGTCTCGCCGCGATACTTGTCGGGGATGCCGGCGACGACGCATTCCTTCACCGCGGGATGTTCGTACAGCACCTCCTCCACCTCGCGAGGGTAGACGTTGTAACCGCTTGCGATAATGATGTCCTTCTTCCGGTCCACGATCGAGAAGAACCCGTCCGCGTCCATCGCGCCCATATCGCCCGTATACAACCATCCGTCTTTCAGCGCCTTCGCGGTTTCCTCGGGACGGTTCCAATACCCCTTCATCACCTGCGGACCGCGAACGACGATCTCCCCGATCGTGCCGACGGGCAGCTCCTCTCCCGTCTCCCCGTCGACGACCTTAGCCTCCGTATCCGGAAAAGGAACCCCGACGCACCCGATCTTTCGCGTTCCCCAGATCGGGTTCGCGTGCGTCACCGGCGACGCCTCCGTCATCCCGTACCCTTCGATCAGGCGGGAGCCGGACAGCGCCTCGAACCGCTCCTGCACCTCGAGCGGGAGCGACGACGAGCCGCTCACGCACACCTCGATCGAGGACATGTCGAATTGTTTCAAGCGGGGGTGATTGATGAGCGCGATATACATCGTCGGCGCGCCGGGGAAGATCGTCGGCCGCTTCTTATGAATCGTGCGCAGCACCGTCTCCGCCTCGAACCGCGGCAGCAGGATCAGCTCGCCCGCGAGCAAGGCCGCTTGGTTCATCAGCACGGTGAGGCCGAACACGTGGAAGAGCGGGAGAGCCGCGAGGAACCGCTCCTCCCCCGGCTTCGCCTTGTAGTTCCACAAGGCGTTCTGATGCGTATTCGCGACGAGGTTATAATGCGTCAACATGACGCCCTTCGCGACGCCCGTCGTGCCGCCCGTGTACTGCAGTACGGCGAGATCCGCTTCGGCGTCGATCGCGACGTCGACCGGCTCCGCCGTAGCGCCGTCGAGCAGCGCCTTGAACGACAGCGTCCGGCCCGTGTAGGCGACGCGCACGAATTGCTTCTCCCGCTTCAGCTTCAGCGGGTACAGCCAGCTCTTGGGCCACGGCAGCTGTTCCGCGACCGACGTGATCAGCACGTTCCGCAGCTTCGTGTGCGGCAGCGCCGCCTCGACGCGCGGATACAGCTGGTCGAGCGTCACGATCAGCGCGGCGCCGGAATCGCTCAGCTGGTGCTTCAGCTCGTGCGGCTTATACAGCGGGTTCGTCTGCACGACGACCGCGCCCGCGAGCAGCGCGCCATAGTATGCGATGACGGCCGCAGGGCAGTTCGGCAGCATGATCGCGACGCGCTCCCCCTTCGCGACGCCGAGCCGCCGGATCGCGTTCGCGAACCGATAACAGGCGTCTCGCAGCTGCGCGTACGTGTACCGCGCGCCGATAAACTCGACGGCGGGGCGCGACGGGTATCGGTCCGCCGCGTCCAGCATGAACTTCGCGACGTTATGCTTCGGGTAGGAGAACGTATGGGGAACCTCCGCCGGGTAATGCGCCAGCCAGCGTTTCGTCGTGTCCATCTTCGGATCCTCCCTTTCGCCGTTCCTCGGGTCAGTCCGCGTATTTCTCCCCGTCCAGGACGCGTGCCGCGATCTCGCGCTTCAGCGCCGTCGTATTCGCCGGCTGCTGCCGCGTCAGCTTCTTCAGCACCGACAGCTGCGTCCGCAGCGCATCGCCTTCGGCCATCGCCGCGAGCTGCCGCTTCGCGATCCCCTCGACCGCGTCGAACGACTCTTGCGCGTACACTCGCGTCATTCGGATCGCGTTCGCCGCCTTCGCCTCTCCGACGGCCGCGGCCCGCTTCTTCGTGCGCAGCAAGGCGCTCTCCGCCGCGTACGTGAGGATCATCAAGTCCGCGAGATTCGCCAGGGCTTCCTGCTCCTTTTCCAAATTCGGTCCGTACTGCTGCACCGCGACCCCGCCCACGAACAAGAACAGCTTCTTCAGCGTCGCGACGAGATGCGCCGCTTCGTCCAACGGACCGTCGAACGACGCCGGCGCGGTCAAGGAGAACAGCTCGTTCTGGAACGCCTGCGCCTTCTGCAGCAGCGCGAGCTCGCCTTTCATCGCTTTCTTCAGCAGCGTCCCGGGGATGAGCATCCGGTTAATTTCGTTCGTCCCTTCGAAAATGCGATTGATCCGGCTGTCCCGGTACACCCGCTCGATTTTATATTCCCGGACGTAGCCGTAGCCGCCGTGAATTTGCACGCCCTCGTCGGCGACGAAGTCGAGCGCCTCCGAGGCGAACACCTTGTTGATCGAGCATTCGATCGCATATTCGGCGATGCCCTTGGCGGACTTCGGGCCCGCGTCGGGCGCTGCGTAATCGAGACCGCTCAGAATGTCGTCGATGAGGCCGGACGTGCGGTACACCATGCTCTCGAGCACGTACGTGCGGATGTTCATATCCGCGAGCTTCGCTCTTATAAGCGGGAAGCTCGAGATGGGCCTCCCGAACTGATGGCGGGTGTTGGCGTATTGGGCGCTTAGCGCGATCGACTCCTTGCATGCGCCGAGCGTGCCCGCGGCCAGCTTGAAGCGGCCGATGTTGAGAATGTTGAAGGCGATGAGATGGCCTTTGCCCCGTTCGCCGAGCAGATTTTCGACCGGCACCGGCACGTCCTCGAAGTACAGCGGCACCGTCGAAGAGCCCTTGATGCCCATCTTCTTCTCCTCGGGGCCGGTGCCGAAGCCCGGCATGCCGCGCTCGACGATGAAGGCGGAGAAATCCGTGCCGTCGATCTTCGCGTACACGATGTATACGTCCGCGAAGCCGCCGTTCGTAATGTAGATCTTGCTGCCGTTCAGGATGTAGTGCTTGCCGTCGTCGCTGAGCCGGGCCGTCGTCTTCGCGCCGAGCGCGTCGGAGCCGGACGCCGGCTCGGTGAGGCAGTAGGCGGCGATCTTCTCGCCCGTCGCGAGGGCCGGGAGGTACTTCTCTTTTTGCTGTTGATTTCCGAAGAAGACGATCGGCAGCGTCCCGATCCCCACATGCGCGCCGATCGACAGCGCGAACGAGCTCGCCCGGGCGAGGTTCTCGTTGATAATCGTCGAGCTCACCTTGTCGAGCCCGAGCCCGCCGTACGCTTCCGGCACGTCCGCGCTCAGGAGGCCGAGCTCGCCCGCCTTGCGCATCAGCTTCACGGTCAGCTCGTAGTTCAGCTTCTCGATGTCCTCGTCGTGCGGCAGCACCTCGTTCTCCACGAAGTCGCGCGTCACCTCGGCGAACATGCGCTGCTCCTCGCTGAAGTCCTCCGGCGTCAGGATCGCCTCGGGCGCCGTCTCCTCGATGATGAAGCTCCCGCCGGCAGGGTAACGCGTTCTGTCCGTCGTTTCCGTCATGGGACCGTCCTCCTTCGTTCGTCGTCTCGCTTCCGCCCACCTGCGCCACACTTGGCTCGCTGCACCGCACTCCGCACGTCTGCCGGCATGCCGGTGCGCCTTGGGTGGGGCGCCATGCCCCACTTTCCGGGGTAATGCGACACACTTTCTGCCCACTACCGCCACACTTGGCTCGCTCTCCCGCTCTCCGCACGTCTGCCGGCTTACCGCCTCACCGTAAGTGGGGCGCCATGCCCCACTTTCCGGGGTAATGCGACACACTTTCTGCCCACTACCGCCGCACTTGGCTCGCTCT
>JAPSKX010000148.1 GCA_031181325.1 Paenibacillus sp. | reverse complement strand
GCAACCGATTGTTGGGAAGGCTGCTGCAGCGGCGCGCGCGCCGTCCCGAAGCCGCGAGCGGCGTCGTGGTGCAGAGAGCTCCAGGATTGCCGACGAAGCAGGAGCTTCAGGAGGCGGGGTTGACGCCCGGAAAGAAGGCGTTCCGCAAGTCGTCATGGAGCAAGCTGGAGAGCGCCTTAGACGCTTATAAGAATCTGGACGACAGCGATTTTGCCGGGCAGAAAGAGCAGCTGCAGCGCATCGAGGCGATCATCGGCGAGTGGAAAGCCAGCTACGACAATCGGGAGAGCGGCAAGAAGCTGAAGAAGATGGATCCGGCGAAGCTCGAGAAGACGAAGCAAATCTTGAACGCGATCGAACAACGCCGGATCACGATCCAAGAAATCGAAACCCCCACGTTCCATCGGGAAGGCCGGCGACGCGACGCGCATCGCGGCGGCGCGCTCCCGCCGCTTCGTCTCGAGGCGAAGGAGAAGGAGCAGGAGCAGGAGGATGCGAAGGGTTCCCGGCAGAAGGCCGTCTCGCCGCTCCAACAACTGCTGCTGGAGATGGGGTATAAAGCCGACCGCAATTATATGTCCTGGAAGGTCGGCAAGCTTCCGCACGTCAGCTGGAAGGCGCATGTCGGATCGGCGAACCCCGAAGAGCGGCTGACGATCGCCAAGACGGTCGGTCCGCTGCTCGCGAGTCGCGACGCGGCCCATAAATTCGACATCAAGGAGACCGACGAAGCGCTCGACAAATTCCTTACGGTATATCCGCCCGAGAAGGAAGAGCAATGGGCCGAGCTTGTGGACGTATTGGAATCGGCCGTAAGCGGATTTGCCACGGTGGAAATATTCGGCGACATGCCGGTCGGCAAAACCGGCAAGGTGCATATGCGCCATGGACAAAACACGCCGCTAAAGATGGAGATGGCGAAGGACGTAGAGGGCGTAAGCGAAGTCGGAAAACTCGGCGGGTTCGCGCGATACGACGGCGACGCGGTAGAAGGGAAGGGGCTGCCGCTGCTGGTCAGCCATGGAACGTTCTTCTTCAGCAAAACGAAGGAAGCGCCGGAGGAGCTGACGCCCCGCGCGATCTATATGGCTATTCTCGTGGACGGCCGGATCGTGCCCGATAAGCGGGAAGAACCGAATCCGGCAGGCGTTCCGATGCCGCCGGGCGTTGCGCCTTACGAGAAAAAGGGCATGTAAATATTGGATTCCGAACTCGTTACTATAGGTATTTTCATAGCGTCTTTCACACAAGCTGGTTCATCGCCTTCTACATACGTTAAGGAGTAGAAGGAGGTGGGATGAACGATGAAAGCAACGGTCTCTCAGACGTATCCCCGGCTGTTCCTGTATAGCGAAGAAAACTACCGCGGGCGGAGAATCGTTTGGCGCGGCAATGTAGGGATTCGAAATCTGGAAGCGCGGTACGACGATATCGAAAGTCTGCGCTTCTTCTCTACCAATAGCGATGCGACGCTCGTCTTGTTCGCGCGCGAGAACTTCCGCGGCAGATTCCGGGTGTTCCGCGGGACGACGAACATCGCGGACCTCGACGACATCATTCGCGGTAACGACCCCGAATCTCTGATTATCTCCAGCTCGAGACTGACGCTCGAGCAAATCCGGCGCATTCGCCGCACCGGCGTGCTCCCGGAAGGATACAGAAGCGTATAAGCTTTCATGCATGCGAAAAGCCTCCATCCGAAAACAAGGATGGAGGCTTTTGCCGAATTAAGGGATTTGCACTTCGTCTAATACCTCGTAGTTCGGATATACGTACGGCGTGTCGGGAGCTTCGATCGGGACGACCGTCTCCGCGACGATCTTCACGATGTCGAAGCCGTCCCAGGAGACGGTCCGGATCGTCCCCGTCACCCGCGCCCACGAATCCTCGGCGAAGCCGGAAGCATCCGCCGATTCGACAAGGAATCCGTACGGCGTCGCGTCGGCCGAGCAGCAGTCCATGGCCATCCGCGCGATGACGAACTCGTTCGAGCCGAGCTCCTCGGGCCGATAGACGAACCCCTCGACTTGGATCGACTTGCCGACGAATCGATGCATGAACAAGTCGATCGTCGTAATGTTTTCCAAGAACGTTGCTTCTTGTACGACGATCGGATCTTGCTGCATGAGCATCGCCGCCATGCCGGCGTATTGATCCTCGTAGAGGTCGCCGGTCAGGAAGGAGTCTCTTCCTTGCTCCTCCGTCGGCTCGCTCGACTCCGCAATCGCTTCGGGCTCCGTCGGCGCCGAGTCGAGGGAATCAGAAGGGGCCGGTTGACTTCGGCTGAGTACGATCCCTTTTTTATCGACCATATCGCTCCCGAGCGCGAGGTCGGGGAGGAAGTAGCCCAAGACCAACGGCGAGAGCAATAATCCGTACGTCATCGCGTTCTTGAACAGCGACGGGGAAGGAGGATGGTGACAGTCGCAATCCGGCTGCGACGCGCGCGATCTCAAATTCGCGAAGGCCGAATACAATTGCACGACCGCGACCAACATCAAGGCGATCGCCGACAGCTTTACGAATATTTCCATCTTAGGCGCGATGTAATATTGCAGCGCGTCGTTCTTCACTAAGTAAATAATATACAACGAGAAAGCCGCCGAGAGGAACGCCCGTAAGAGCCTATGCACGAACATATCTAACCCTTCCTTTCCTTATAGAAAATTACGCGAGGAGGAACCTATCGATGAAGAATACGCCGACGAGCACTGCGATACTTACGAGACCCGCGAGGAAGACGACGAATTTCGCGCGGAACGCCGCCAGCAGCATGAGCGTGCTCTTCGCGTCGATCATCGGCCCGAACACGAGGAACGCGATAAGCGAAGCCGCCGGGAACGTCGTTGCGAACGAGGAGGCGACGAACGCATCCGAGGTCGAGCAGATCGAGAGGATATAAGCGAGTCCCATCATGAATGCGGCGGAGAGCCATTCGGTCTCGGCGATGAACATCAGACTGCCGCGATCCAAGAACGTCTGGACCCCCGCCGTGATCAGGGCGCCGAACACGACGTATTTTCCCATATCGAAAAACTCGCCGGACGCATGCTCGAACGCGGAAAGCAGCTTGTTCTCGCCCCGGGCATGATGATGTTCGTGATGATGGCGATGCGCGGTTTCCCGAGTCGGACGCAACGGATCTCTCTTGACAACATAATACACGATAAGTCCGATCGCCGCGGCGACCGCGAAAGCCAGGCCCATACGCGAGTATAGGATTTCGGGCCTCGCCCGGAAAGCCATGTACGTAGAGGCGAGCACGACCGGATTCAGGATCGGACCGGCCAATAAAAATACGACGGCGGCATACAGCGGGAAGCCTTTCTTGACCAGCCTGCGAGCGACCGGAATCATGCCGCATTCGCAGATCGGGAAGATGAAACCGAGCAAGCAAGCGACGACGACGCCCAGCACCGGGTTCTTCGGTATGATGCGTTGAATGAAGCGGTCGGGTACGAACACTTGCAGCACGGAGGAGATCAGAACGCCGAGCAAAATAAACGGGAACGCTTCAAGCACGATGCTGACGAACATCGTCTTGAACGTCTGCACATTCCCGGTCTGCAGGGCGGGAAGCGACCGAATGAGATCGGGGTTCATGACGATGACGATGAAGAAGCTCGAGAACATGATGAGAACGAGGGAGAGCCCAAGTCGAGCGGAAGTTGCCAGCATGCCGTTATCCTCCGGAACATAGATCGGTACTATGAGTCTAGCAATAGTGTATTTTTGGAAAGATGCTTTTATTCGTAATTATTACGTTTCTTCGACGTTGCGTCAAGAAGAGTCAACTCTACTATTAAACACGATCAGAAAACGTGCTACAATGTTACCAATTCGTAACACCGATAGAGAGATAGATGCGGGAGGGGTAGGATGAGAACGAAACGATCGAAAAGAGCGTGGCTTTCGGTTCTTGCGATGCCGTTGTTGCTGGCAAGCTGCGTACAATCGTCGCCGCCTGCGGAATCGGGAGCGAACGCGGGCGCGACATCCGATGCGGACGCTCGCGAGTTGGTATTGGCGGTCGGGGCGGAGCCCGACGCGGGATTCGACCCGACCACGGGCTGGGGGCGGTACGGTTCCCCCTTGTTCCAGAGCACATTGCTGAAATACGATGCCGACTTGCAAGTCGTGACCGACCTTGCGACAACGTACGAAGTCAGCGAGGACGGGGGCGCATGGACGGTTACGCTGCGGGACGACGCGACCTTCTCCGACGGACGGCCGGTTACGGCCGAGGACGTTCGGTATACGTTCGAAACGGCGGCGGCCAGCGGCTCCGTCGTAGATCTTACCATTCTTGAGAGCGTGAGCGCGGTCGATCCGCACACGGTCCGATTCGAATTGAAACGTCCGCAATCTACGTTCTTACATACCTTACTGGCGACCGGCATCGTCCCGAAGCACGCGCACGACGAGCACTACGCTTCGCGCCCGATCGGTTCGGGGCCGTACCGGATGGCGCAGTGGGATCGCGGGCAGCAGCTGATCGTCGAAGCGAATCCGCAATATTACGGTCCGAAGCCGTATTTCGAAAAGGTCACGTTCCTGTTCCTGAGCGAAGACGCCGCCTTCGCGGCGGCGCAAGCGGGTACGGTGGACGTCGCATACATCCCCGCGATGTTCAGCAGGCGGGAAGTGCCGGGCATGCGGCTGGAAGCCGCGCAAAGCGTCGATAACCGCGGCATCATGTTTCCTTACGCGCCTTCCGGGAGCGTAACGGCTTCGGGAGATCCGATCGGGAACGACGTCACCGCGGATCCGGCGATTCGCAAGGCCGTTAACGTCGCGATCTCCCGGGAAGCGTTGGTGACCGGCGTCCTCGAGGGGCATGGAACGCCCGCGCATTCCGCCGTCGACGGGCTGCCGTGGTGGAATCCCGAAGGCGCGATCGAGGATGGAGACGTCGAAGCGGCCAAGAAGCTGCTTGAGGAGGCCGGGTGGGAGGACCGCGACGGCGACGGCATCGTCGAGAAGGGATCGCTGAAGGCTGAGTTTACGCTCTTATACCCTTCGAACGACGTCACTCGTCAATCGCTCGCGCTCGCCGTATCCGACATGATTCGTCCGCTCGGCATCGAGATCGCCGTCGACGGGAAGAGCTGGGACGAGCTTCGAAAGCTCATGTATTCGAACGCGGTTCTCTTCGGTTGGGGCAGTCACGATCCGCTCGAGATGTATAACCTCTACAGCAGCAAGCTGGCGGGCGTTGATTTGTTTAATACTGGGTTCTACAAGAACGACGCGGTAGACGAATATTTCGATAAGGCGCTCGCGGCGACGACGACGGAAGAAGCGAACGAATACTGGAAGAAAGCGCAATGGGACGGCCGCACGGGTCTCAGCGCTCGAGGCGATGCGCCTTGGGCGTGGCTCGTCAACCTCGATCATCTGTATCTCGTGAAAGACGGATTGAACATCGGCAAGCAGAAAATTCATCCGCACGGCCATGGATGGCCCGTGACCGACAATCTCGTCGAGTGGACTCGGGATGAATAACCCGAAAGCGAACGCCTCGGCGATCGCCGGGCTCCGATGGCTGCTGTCCGCAGGCCTCCGTGCGGCGACCCTGCTCGCCGCCGTCAGTCTTCTCTCGTTCCTGCTCGTGAAGCAGTCGCCGATCGATCCGATTCAAGCGTATATCGGCGCGGATCTCATGCGGGTGAGCCCGGAGCAACGCGCCCAGATCGAGGCGTATTGGGGCCTGAACGAGCCGATGCCGGTTCAATTCTGGAACTGGGCTCGATCCGTCGCCGGCGGGGACCTCGGGACGTCGATGATCTACCGTCAGCCCGTCTCGGACGTCATCGGCGAGCGATTCCTGAATTCGATCGCGCTCATGGCGGCCGCTTGGGCATTGTCCGGGACGCTCGGATTCGCGCTCGGCGTCGTCGCCGCCATGAAGCGGGGCACCTGGCTCGACCGCCTGATCCAAGGGTACTGTTATATGCTGGCCTCCACGCCGACGTTCTGGATGGGGCTGTTGCTGCTCATGATCTTCGCGGTTTGGCTGCAATGGCTGCCCGTCGGCTTGGGCGCGCCGGCCGGCGTCGCGGCCGACGAGGTGACGTTCATGGATCGCGTTCGACATCTTGCGCTTCCGGCGATGACGCTCAGCGTCGTCGGCGTGGCGAACGTGGCGCTGCACACGAGACAGAAGCTTAGCGAGGTGCTGGACAGCGATTATGTGCTGTTCGCGAGGGCGAGGGGCGAGAGCGGGTTTACCCTGTTCCGAAGACATGGACTCCGGAACATCGCCTTGCCGGCGATTACGCTGCAATTCGCTTCGTTCAGCGAATTGTTCGGAGGCGCGGTATTGGCGGAGCAAGTGTTCTCTTATCCCGGATTGGGTCAGGCGACCGTGGATGCGGGATTGAGAGGCGACGTTCCCCTGCTGCTGGGACTTGTCCTCTTCAGCGCGATGTTCGTCCTCGTCGGCAATCTGGCGGCGGACGGGCTGTACCGGCTCGTGGACCCCAGAATTCGAGAGGGGGCGGCGGGATGAGCGCGATCGAGGCTCCGAAGCGGAACGCAAGAGCGCGAGCGCTGCTCTTCATCGGGTTGGCCGCGGCGGGGGTCGCGATCGCGTGGAGCGCCGGCGCCGCGGTCGACGGGGACCGCTTCGCGACGAACCTAGCGCTGCGCAATCTGCCTCCGACGCTCGAGCATCCGTTCGGGACGGATTGGCTTGGCCGAGACATGTTCGCCAGGACGCTGAAGGGGCTGTCGGTCAGCATCGGCGTGGGACTCGCCGCGACTGCCGGCAGCGCGCTCGTCTCGCTGCTGCTCGGCATCGCGGCGGCCGCCTTCGGGAAGACGGTCGATCGATGGATTACGTGGCTGATCGATCTATTTCTCAGCGTGCCGCATCTGGTGTCGCTGCTCCTCATTTCCTTCGCGCTGGGCGGCGGAGCCAAGGGAGTGGCGATCGGCATCGCCCTGACGCATTGGCCGAGTCTCGCTCGCGTCATCAGGGCCGAAGTGATGCAGCTCCGCAGCGCCGATTATATCCGAATATCGCGGCGTCTGGGCAAGTCGCGGCGATGGATCGCCTGGAAGCATATGCTGCCGCATCTCGTGCCGCAGACGATCGTGGGCGCGGTGCTCCTGTTTCCGCATGCCGTCTTGCACGAAGCCGCGATTACGTTCCTCGGCCTCGGCTTGTCGCCGCATCAACCGGCCGTCGGGATCATTTTATCGGAATCGATGCGGTATTTATCCACGGGAATGTGGTGGCTGGCCTTCTTTCCCGGTTTATGTCTGTTTCTGATCGTTCGCGCGATCGACGGCATCGGCGAGCGTCTGCGTTCGTTCGTCGACCCGCGGCGCGCGAATCAATAATCTCTCATAAGGGAGGCATCGGCGGTGCCGCTACTCGAAGTGAACGATCTCTCGATTTCCTTCAACGCATACGCTGGCGCATACCGACAGCGGTCGCATCGCGCGGTTTCCAATCTGAATATCGCTCTCGACGCGAAGGAGATCGTCGCGGTCGTAGGCGCGAGCGGCTCCGGGAAAAGCTTGCTCGCCCACGCCGTACTGGGCATCTTGCCGGACCATGCGACGATGAACGGCACGATTCTATACGACGGGGAACGCTTAACGCCGGCGAGGCAGGCGGCGCTGCGGGGGAATGAACTCGCGCTCGTTCCCCAATCCGTCGCCTTCCTCGATCCGCTTATGCGCATCGGGAAGCAGGTGCGCACCTCCGTCCGGGTCGGAGATCCCGCGACGGAGCAACGGGACGTCTTCGCGCGATACGGTCTGCAGCCCGGAACGGAGAAATTGCTCCCTCACCAACTGTCCGGAGGCATGGCGCGGCGCGTACTCGTGTCCATGGCCGTCGTCAGCGGGGCGCGGCTCATTATCGCCGACGAGCCGACGCCGGGTCTCGACCCCGCGGCGCTGTCGCAGGCGCTCGGCTATTTCCGGGAGCTGGCGAACCGCGGCGCCGCCGTCCTGCTGATCACGCACGATATCGAGGCCGCGCTCGAAATCGCCGACCGCATCGTCGTCTTCTATGCGGGGGCGACCGTCGAGGCGGCGCCGGCCGCCGACTTCGCCGGGAACGGGGAGAGGCTGCGCCACCCGTATACGAAGGCATTGTGGAGAGCGCTGCCCCGGAACGAGTTTCTCCCCTTGCCGGGCTCCCAGCCGTCCCCGGACGAGCGGCCGTCCGGCTGTTTGTTCGAGCCCCGCTGCCCGATGGCCACATCCGCGTGCGCCGAGGAGCCGCCGGAGAAGCGAGACGTGCGGGACGGAACGGTATGGTGTCGGCATGCCACTTAACGCGCAAGACATCGGCTTCCGGTACGGGAAGGGGCCGTGGTTGTTTCGGCGCGCGGCGATCGAGCTGGCGGAGGGGGAGATCGTCGGCTTGGTCGGACCGAGCGGGATCGGGAAGTCGACGCTCGCGCGCATATTGGCGGGATTCGAACGTCCGTTGGAAGGAACGGTCTCCTTGGACGGAAGGGCGTTGCCTGCAGACGGGTATCATCCGGTACAGCTCGTCATGCAGCATCCTGAGAAGTCGGTCAACCCGCGGTGGCGGATGCGGGACATCTTATTCGAAGGTTGGAAGCCGGATGCGGCGTTCCTCGATGCGCTCGGCATCCGGGAGGAATGGCTGAACCGCTGGCCGAACGAGCTGTCCGGCGGCGAGCTGCAGCGGGTATGCGTCGCACGGGCGCTCGGACCGAAGACCAAATACTTGATCGCGGACGAGATGACCGCGATGCTGGACGCCATGACGCAAGCGCAGCTCTGGCGCACGGTGCTCGAGCAGGCGGCCGAACGCCGCATCGGGGTGCTCGTCGTCAGTCACGACGAGCGGCTGACGAAGCGATTGTGCAGTCGAGTCATAGAATTTCATACGTTTCGCGCGTAAATCGAAGCCTCGAGGGATGTTCCTTCGCGGGCTTCTTTTTCTTTTTTTGAAAATAAATCGTAATAATTACTATTTACAAAGCGCGTCATTTTCAATAAAATGGTCTTCGGAATGAATTCGTAATGATTACGGATAAGAAACGAATACGAGAGGGGAATCATCCATGAACGAACAACCGAAGCGGATTCCGGTAACGGTGCTTAGCGGATACCTCGGGTCCGGGAAGACGACATTGTTGAACCACATCTTACATAATCGCGAAGGCCTCAAGGTCGCGGTCATCGTGAACGACATGAGCGAGGTCAATATCGACGCGGCTTTGGTCGGCAAGGAAGCGCAGTTGTCCCGAACCGAAGAACGATTGGTCGAGATGTCGAACGGATGCATCTGCTGCACGCTGCGCGACGATCTGCTGCAGGAGGTCGAACGGCTCGCGCTCGAGGGCAAGTTCGATTATATATTGATCGAGTCGACGGGCATCGGCGAGCCGGTGCCCGTCGCGCAGACGTTCTCCTACGCGGACGAGGAGAGCGGCATCGACTTGTCCCGCTTCGCGAAGCTCGATTGCATGGCGACGGTCGTCGACGCCTATCGCTTCTGGCACGACTACGCGTCGGGGGAAAGCTTGCTCGATCGGAAGCAAGCTGCGGGGGAGAACGACACCCGCTCGGTCGTCGATCTGTTGATCGATCAGATCGAATTTTGCAATGTGCTTGTATTAAACAAGTGCGATCTGGTCGGCGAAGAGGAGCTGGAACGGCTCGAGGGCGTGCTTCGCGCCTTGCAGCCGACCGCCCGGTTCGTTCGCGCGGTTCGCGGGGAGGTGCAGCCTTCTGTCCTGCTGAATACGGGGCTGTTCGACTTCGACGAAGCGAGCCGATCGGCCGGATGGATTCGGGAGCTGCAGCAGCCGACGCATACGCCGGAGACGGAGGAATACGGCATCGGCTCCTTCGTATTCCGCCGGCGGAAGCCGTTCCATCCGGAGCGCTTGCTGCGGTTCCTCGAGGAGTGGCCGGAGGACGTCGTGCGCGCCAAGGGTCTCGTCTGGATCGCCAGCCGGAACGATGTCGCCGGCATGCTGAGTCAAGCGGGCCCGTCGATCCAGTTCGGCCCGTCCGGCCATTGGCTGGCGGCGATCTCCGCCGAAGAGCGGGACTTGTACCGGAGAGAGCAGCCGGAGCTCTTCGCAGGCTGGGAGGAGCCGTGGGGAGACCGCATGACGGAGCTCGTCTTGATCGGAATCGAGATCGATTGGGCCGAGGTCGAGGAGGAGCTGGAAGCATGTCTATTGACGGAGTCGGAGATGTCGGCGAACTGGACCGGCCTCCCGGATCCGCTGCCGGCATGGCCGGCGTAAGGAGACGTCGGAGACGTCAGGAACGGAACAACGACAAATGCGGAGGGACTACGATGCAAAATAAGGGTAGGCGGATTCCTATTCTACTGTTAACCATGCTGTTCGCATTATCCGCTTGCGGCGGCGCGGAGACGAACCCGCAGCGCAATTCCGAGGAGCGCCCCGATGCTTCCGCCGCCGGGAGCGGCGCGTCCGGCTCGGAGGAGACCGGCGCGCCATCCGCGAACGCACCGCTGACGCTCGTCGACGTTACCGGGACGGAGCTCGTCTTCGACCGTCCGGTCGAACGGGTGGCTTGCGTCGTATCGCTCTGCATCGATTTGATGGCGGAGCTCGGCATGGAGCCGATCGCGATCGGGGAGAGCGGCGTTCGCACCATCGCGACGCAGCCGGAGTTTTACGGCGAGCGAGGACAGGACTTCGCCTCGATCGGGGGCAGCTTCTTCGAGCCGAACCTGGAGGACCTCGTGACGGCAGACCCCGATCTCGTTATCGGCCTGGAGGGCGCGCACGACGCGCTGCGGGAAGGGCTGACCGGTATCGCCCCGGTATTGCTCGCGAATCCCGTCGGCTATGCCGATTCGGTGGAGCTTCTGGAGGCGGTCGGACGGATTACGGGAAAGACAGAAGAGGCGCAAGCGGCGGCCGACGCGTTCCTTGCGAAGCTCGAAGCCGCGAAGGAAGCGTCGCCGAAGGATAAGAAAGCGTTGATTATGTTCGGCAGCGACGTCAACTTCGCGATCGTGACGGACAGCGGATTAGGCGGTACGGTCATGAAGGAAATCGCGGACTATCCTTGGAAGGTAACGGATCCGTCCGAGGATCCTTACGGCGAGGGCAGCATCCCGTATTCGCTCGAGAAGCTGCTCCAGGAAAATCCGGATGCGATCTTCGTCGAGAGCTACTCTTACAGCCCCGGGACGAAGCCGTTATCCGAGCAGCTGTCGGAGCTCCCGTTGTGGAGCGAGCTGAAGGCGGTTCGGGAGGACAAGGTCGTCGAAGTGCGGTCGCCGATCTGGGGGGACGGCCGCGGCACCCGGTCGCTCGGCATCCTGATCGACGAAGCCATGGCGTTCCTGTATCCGGAACTGCCGTAACGGGTCGTGATGGGATCGGAGCCGCAGCGTACCGTTCGCGTCAGGTTCAACCGTACCGTCCTCGCGCTCGGGTTGTTGTTAACGATACTGTTGCCGGCGGCGCTGGCGCAGACGATATACGGGTCGCCCGTCGCGCCTTGGGCGGCGCTGCCCGGCATCCTGTTCGGCGATGGAGGCGATCCGCTTCTGCGTACGATCGTCCTAGAGCTCCGGCTGCCACGGATCGCGCTCGGGCTTATGGCCGGCGCGATGCTCGGCGCCGCCGGCGCCCTTATGCAAGGCGCGATGAACAACGCGCTGGCCGGGCCCGAGCTGCTCGGCGTGTCCTCCGGCGCCTCGCTGGCGATGGCGGCCGTCACGGTGCTGCATCTGCCGGTGTCGCTGCTTGCGCAGCCGATCTTCGCCATGTGCGGGGGACTGCTGGGCGGGCTGTGCGTCGTTCTGGCGGCCCGAGGCAGCCGCGGCGCGGTCGGGATGCTGCTTATCGGGTTGTCCGTCTCCGCGATGCTGAGCGGAATGCTGATCCTGCTCATCTCGCTCGGGACGAGCAATGACGTAAATCTATTGTATCTTTACTTGCTCGGGTCGCTCGCGAACCGCGGCTGGAGTCACGTGTCCGCCGTCTGGCCTTGGTTCGCGGCTTCGATCCCGCTGTGCTTCCTCTTTATGCGTTCTCTTAATGTAATGAGACTCGGCGACGAGTCGGCCGCGGGGCTGGGCTTGAAGGTCGAACGCTCCCGCATCGGCATGCTTGCGCTCACCGCGCTTCTGGTCGCGGCGACCGTCTCGCAATGCGGGCC
>JAPSKX010000147.1 GCA_031181325.1 Paenibacillus sp. | reverse complement strand
GACCAAAGACGTATGTTCCGGAACCATTTTGGACATACAAATTAGTATGAAATAGATTCTATGAACTCTACTATGGGCATAGAGATAAATTGTGCATCTATACCCGAAACATTGGTTAGGAGGTTTACGGAACATGTCGGCAGTACGACAAGACGCTTGGAGTCCGGAAGACGATTTAATGTTGGCGGAGGTAACCCTTCGGCATATACGGGAAGGCAGCACCCAGCTGCTGGCGTTCGAGGAGGTCGGAGAGCGGATCGGCCGAACGGCGGCGGCGTGCGGATTTCGTTGGAATTCTTGCGTAAGGAAGAAGTACGACGCGGCTATCCAAATCGCGAAGGCGCAACGGCAGAAGCGGAACTCCCGCAAGGCGGCGGGCGCGGCGCTCGAGGGCTCGCGCACGGCGTCCGTCGCGGCGATCGACGCCGAAGTCGGACTTCGCTACGAGAGCGGAACGGAAGAGTCCGTCTCGTTCGACGGGATTATTCGATTTTTGCGCCAGTGGAAAGGGACGCAGGCGGAGCTGCAGCGCCAAGTGCGTCAGCTGGAGAAAGAGCTTCGAGAGAAAGACGAGGAGCTGTCTCGCCTCAGGGAAGAGAATGAGAGGCTTTCCAACGAAGTGAATCACGTGCAAACCGATTATCGCACCGTGAACGACGACTATAAGGCGTTAATTCAAATCATGGATCGAGCGCGCAAGATGGCGTTCCTCGTCGAGGACGAGGAAGAGCTGAAGTCGCGCTTTAAGATGGATGCGAACGGCAACCTCGAACGCATCGAGTAGACGGTCCCGAAAGATCCCGAGCCTCGTACTCTTGGAAGTAGGCTAGGGATCTTTTGCGTTTCCGAGGGACATGGTATAATTCGGCATATATGCGCGTTCCGCCCGGCGCACGTTCGGACGGAACGGGAAGCAGGTGCCGCGTTGGGAACGGTCATCGGTTGGATCGTCGACATCTTCATACAGATTTACGCCGTCTTGGCGATCGCGCCTGCGATTCCGTTCGCGATCGTCTGGATCGCCGTGTATTTATATAAGAAAGAGAAGAAGCTTGCGACGAAGCGGGCGATGGATGTCACGACCGCGCTGCTCATCGGCGTGGTGGCCGTGCTTTACGACGATGTATTCCAGTCGACCTTCGGCATTTACTTGTTGATCTTACTCTTCCTGCTCGGATTCGGCTTGCTCGGCAATATGCAGCAGCGCGCGAAGGGCAAGGTCGACTTGCGCCGAACGGCCAGGGCGGTATGGAGGCTCGGATTTATGGGGCTCTCCGCGGCGTACGTCCTGCTGATGGCGGTCGGCCTCGTGCAAAATTTGTGGTGAACGGGGGATCCTTGTGCCGGTACGCAATTTAATGGAGGAGATCGTCGGCAAGGTGTTGAAGGAGATGGTCGCGGCGCAGCCCGAGCTCGAGAAGCTGGATCCGATTCACCGGGACGACATGATGGCGATCGCGCTGAACAAGCTGCCTCCGCGGTACACGACGACGACGCGGGGCGAAGTGATCGTGAAATCGCAAATTCGGGCGCAGCTCGAGAGCGATGTGTATCGAGAGCTGAGCGAAGCCTACAAAATCGTCGCCAATTCGCCAAGATAAGAAGGAAACGATCGGTCGTCTCGGACGGCCGTTTCTTTTTTGCAATGTAATGTAAGCGTTTGCTTGCCTTTTGACGTTTTTTTATTTAAACTACGGTTAGTAGAGCGGAAGAAGCTCGCCGAACGCGGGAATAGCAAGGTTTTCCATGGGTGTAACATCCGTGTCAAGTACGCGTAAAGTTGTCTGACAAAAATGGAAAAATCATTATTGACCTTTTTGACCAGTGGTTGTATATTAGTCTGCAGTAGACACACTACTAAAATTCATTGAGGAGGCAAAGCCTAATGTCGAAGGGGATCAAGCGCAGCATGCTCTCGCTGCTCGCCATCGTCTTGATGATGGGGACAGTGCTGGCGGCATGCGGCACAAGCTCCGAGGGCGAGACCACGCCGCCGCCCGCGAGCGAAGGCAGCACGAACACGGATGGCAAGGATGCAGGGGAGCCTGCGGCCGGGGGGAAAGCGGACAACCAAGTGTTCCGCATGAACATCTCCACGGAACCGCCGTCTCTCGATCCGGCGCAAGCGCAGGACCAGACGTCCTTCACGGTTATGGTCGGCTTGTATGAAGGTTTAACGCGCATGAACGCGGAGGGCGAAGCCGAACCGGCTGTCGCCGAGTCTTACGAACCGTCCGAAGACGGCAAGACGTGGACGTTCAAGCTTCGCCAAGACGCGAAGTGGAGCAACGGCGATCCGGTCACGGCCCATGACTTCGAATATTCCTGGAAGCGGACATTGGACCCGAATCTCAATCCGCCGGCGCCGTACGCTTACCAGTTGTACTACCTAGAGAACGCTGCCGAGTACAACACGCCGGACAGCGGCGTAACGGCCGATCAAGTCGGCGTCAAGGCGCTCGACGACTACACGCTCGAAGTAAAGCTTGTCAACCCGACGCCTTACTTCCTCAGCCTTACGTCGTTCTTCACGTATTATCCGGTACACAAAGCGACGGTCGAAGGCAACCCGGCCTGGGCGACGGAAGCCGCTAGCTTCGTAGGCAACGGTCCGTTCACGCTCGCGGAGTGGAAGCACAACGATTCCATTAAGCTCGCGAAGAACGATAACTATTTCAATAAAGACCAAGTCACCTTCACGGAAGTCGCGATGGCGATGATTTCCGAGCCGCAGACGGAGCTGAACCTGTACAACACTGGCGAGCTCGACTGGGCGGGCGGTCCGAACGGCGAAATTCCGACGGAACAAATTCCGGTTCTGAAGAACGACCCGGAAGCGAACCTCGTCATTCAAGGTATCGCTTCGACGTACTACATGAACTTCAACAACACGAAGAAGCCGTTCGACAACGCGAAGGTTCGCCGCGCGCTCGCGATGGCGGTCAATCGTCAGCTGTTGATCGACAAGGTCGTCCTCGGCAACCAGCAGCCGGCATACGGCTTCGTATCGACGGGGATCAAAGGTGCGGACAAGACGTTCCGCGAAGAAGTCGTCGACACGGACTACTTCAAAGAAGACCTGGAAGAAGCGAAGAAGATTTGGGCCGAAGGCATCGCGGAAGCGGGCTGGGATCCGGCGCAAGGCTTCACGATCACGCACAACACGGGCGAAGGCCACAAGAAGATCGCGACGGCGCTCGCCGACATGTGGAAGACGGCGTTCGGCGTCAACGTCAAAATCGAAGAGCAAGAGTGGGCTGTATTCCTCCAGAACCGTACGGCGCTCAACTATGACGTCGCGCGCGCGGGCTGGGGCGCGGACTACAACGATCCGATGACGTTCATCGACATGTTCACGTCCACTTCGGGTAACAACGACCTCGGCTTCAAGAACGCCGAGTACGACCAGCTCGTGAAGGACGCCTACGCTTCGCAAGACAACGCAGAGCGCATGGAGCTCATGAAGAAGGCCGAGAAGATCTTGATCGGCGACAACACGGCGCTTCTCCCGCTGTACTACTACACGCGGATTTGGATGAACAAGCCGTACGTGAAAGGCGTTGTCATCGACTATTCCGGCAACATGGATTACACTCGCGGATACATCGAGAAACAATAAGGTACAACAGAAGCATTGGTGAGAAGATCGGGGTATATATAGCGTCCCTATATATGCCCCTTTTCTGTGCCGCGAAGAAATTTACACCTGATTCCGATCATTCCGGTAGTACTGGCAACATTTAAAAATAGATTGCCGCGTTGCCGCCGTTTACAATAATGAAAGAATTATAGAGGAAAAGAGGTGTTCCGGGTTGTTTCGTTTCGTCATTCAAAAGCTCGTCTCCACGGTGGCCTCGCTTCTGGTGTTGGCCACGGCGACGTTCGTCCTTATGAAAGTAATCCCGGGGAATCCGTTCCTGGACGAAAAGACGCCGAAAGCGATCCAAGAACGGATTATGGCTTTCTACGGCCTCGATCGTCCGATTTGGGAACAGTACCTGACCTATATGGGCAAGCTGCTGACCGGCGACTTGGGGATTTCGATGAAGTATCAGTACCGCTCCGTCGCCACGATGATCAATGAGTCATTTTACTTATCCGCGCAGCTCGGCCTCGTGTCGATCGTCGCGTCGGTCATCTTCGGCGTCGGCATGGGCGTGATCGCCGCATTATATCATCGGAAGCTGCTCGACAACTTGACGATCGTGATCGCCGTGCTCGGCGTATCGATCCCAAGCTTCGTACTGGCGCCCGTCCTGCAGTACTACTTCTCCGCGGAGCTTCGTTGGTTTCCGGTGACCGGTCTGAACAGCCCGTTCGCGTACGTCCTGCCGACGATTGCGCTAAGCGCTCTGTCGGTCGCGTTCATTGCGAGATTGACGCGGTCTACGATGGTAGAGGTGCTTAACTCCGACTATATCCGGACGGCCAAATCCAAGGGCTTGTCCGGCATCGTCGTCACGACGCGCCACGCGCTTCGCAACGCGCTGCTCCCGGTCGTCACGTATTTGGGGCCGCTGACCGCGAACGTCATCACCGGCTCCATCGTCATCGAGCAGGTATTCGGCATCGCCGGCATCGGCGAGCACTTCGTTACGAGCATTAACAACCGCGATTATACGCTTATCATGGGCCTCACGATTTTCTACGGCATTATTCTTATGGTTTGCAGATTCCTCACGGATATCGCTTATGCGTTGGTCGACCCTCGCATTAAGTTGACCGGCGGAAAGGGAGGTTGACCGACGTGACGCAACTGAAGCCATCGGATTTGCGACCGGAGCTGTTCCGGAAAATTACGAAAGACGAAGTCGGCGCGGAGAAGATCCAGCGCGAAAGCTTGTCCGCGTGGGCGGACATCTGGTATCGATTCCGGAAAAACCGTGTCGCGATGATCGGTTTCTATATTATTATCGTTATGACCGTACTCGCGATCGCCGGTCCATGGATGGTGCCTTGGGATCCGACGGTGAACGATCTGTTCGCGACGAACGAACCGCCGAGCCTCGCCAGCTGGAGCGCGCACTGGTTCGGGACGGACGACTTCGGACGGGACATGTTCTCGCGGACGTGGAAAGGCGCGCAGGTGTCGCTTCTCGTCGGGCTGTGCGTCGCACTCGTCGACTTGCTCGTGGGCGTCGTCTACGGCAGCATCATGGGGTACGTAGGCGGCCGCGTCGACGAAGTGATGAACAAGACGGCGGAGATTCTGTACTCCATCCCGAACTTGCTCGTGTCGATTCTGCTCGTCGTCGTCTTCGACCCGAGCTTGCTCGTCATCATTCTCGCCTTGTCGCTAACGGGCTGGATCAATATGGCCTGGATCGTGCGCGGGCAAATCATTCAGTTGAAAAACCAAGAATACGTTCTGGCGTCCCGTTCGCTCGGCGCCGGCATGTGGCGCATCCTGTTCCGCCACCTCGTGCCGAACGCTATGGGGCCTATTATCGTAACTTTGACGCTCACGATTCCGTCCGCGATCTTCGCGGAAGCGTTCCTCAGCTACCTCGGCCTCGGGGTGCAGGTGCCGCATGCGTCGTGGGGGACGATGATCGACAACTCGCTCGCCGTTATACAAATTTATCCGTGGCGCTTCCTCTTCCCGGCGTTCTGTCTCTCGCTGACGATGCTCGCCTTCAACGTCATGGGCGACGGACTGCGCGACGCGTTCGATCCGAAAATGAAGAAGTAAGGGGTGTAAGCCATGGCCGATACGATATTGGAAGTGAAAGACTTACGAGTATCCTTCAACGTGCGCGGCGGCGAGGTCCAAGCGGTGCGCGGCGTCGACTTCGACGTGAAGAAGGGCGAGGCGGTCGCGATCGTCGGCGAGTCCGGCTGCGGCAAGAGCGTTACCGCGCAGACGATCATGCGGCTCATTCCGTCTCCGCCGAGCGTTATCAAGAGCGGTTCGATCAAGTTCAAGGGCGAAGACCTCATCAAGAAGTCCGAGAAGGAAATGGAAGCGATTCGCGGCAAGGACATCGGCATGATTTTCCAAGACCCGATGACGTCGCTGAACCCTACGCTCACGATCGGCCGCCAAATTACGGAAGGTCTGATCAAGCATCAGAAAATGACGAAGCAAGCCGCGAAGGAACGCGCGGTCGAGATTTTGAAGCTCGTCGGCATCCCGAACCCGGAGGCGCGCTTCTCGCAATATCCGCACGAGTTTTCCGGCGGCATGCGCCAACGGGCCATGATCGCCATCGCGCTCGCCTGCAATCCGGCGCTGCTCATCGCGGACGAGCCGACGACGGCGCTCGACGTGACGATCCAGGCGCAAATTCTGTCCCTCATGAAGGATCTGCAGAAGACGCTCGGCACGTCGATCATCTTGATTACGCACGACCTCGGCGTCGTCGCGGACATGTGCGATCGCGTCATCGTCATGTATGCCGGCAAAGTCGTCGAAACCGGTACGAAGTGGGAAGTGTTCAAAAATCCGAAGCATCCTTATACGAGAGGACTGCTCCGTTCGGTGCCGCGTCTCGACCAGAAGAAGGACGAAGAGCTGATTCCGATCATCGGCACGCCGCCGGACCTCATTAAGCCGCCGGCGGGCTGCGGCTTCTGCGCGCGCTGCGACGATGCGATGGAAATATGCAAAACGCAGGACGCCGAGATGACGGAAATCAGCCCGAGCCATAAGGCCGCTTGCTGGCTGAACCACCCGATGGCGGCGCAAGGCGCGCAGGTGGCGGCCGGGAAGGAGGACGCACAATGAGCGCGAATTTGCTCGAAGTCAGCAATCTAACGAAGTTCTTCAACGTCGGCGGAGGCAACAGCCTGAAAGCCGTGAACGATATCAGCTTCGCCTTGAAGAAGGGCGAGACGCTCGGACTCGTCGGCGAGTCCGGCTGCGGCAAGTCGACGGCGGGCCGCACGATTCTTCGCTTATACGAGCCGACGAGCGGCGAAGTGAAGTTCGAAGGCACCAATATCTACTCCCTTCGCGGCTCGCAAATGAAGGCGCTGCGCCGCAACATGCAGATGATCTTCCAAGATCCGTACGCGTCGCTCAACCCGCGGATGACGGTCACCGACATCATCGGCGAGGCGCTCGACGTGCACAAGCTGGTCGCAAGCCGCGCCGAACGGAAGAAGCGCGTCGAGGAGCTGCTCGACCTCGTCGGGTTGAATCCGGACCACGCGACGCGGTATCCGCATGAATTTTCCGGAGGCCAGCGCCAGCGGATCGGGATCGCCCGCGCGCTCGCGGTCGATCCGAAGTTCATCGTCTGCGACGAGCCGATCTCCGCGCTGGACGTATCGATCCAAGCGCAGGTCGTCAACCTGCTCATGAAGCTGCAGAAGCAGTTCGGCCTTACGTACTTGTTCATCGCGCACGATCTTGCGATGGTCAAGCACATCAGCGATCGGGTCGCGGTCATGTATCTCGGCAAGATGGTCGAGCTGACGACGTCCGAAGAGCTATACGCCGATCCGCAGCATCCTTACACGAAGGCGCTGCTCTCCGCGATTCCGATTCCCGATCCGGAGATCGAAGCGTCGCGCGAGCGGATCGTGCTGAAGGGCGACATTCCGTCCCCGATCCATCCGCCGAGCGGCTGCCCCTTCCGCACGCGCTGCCCCGCGGCGACGGAGAAGTGCGCCAAGGAAGCCCCGGAGTTCGTCGAGACGAAGCCGGGTCACTGGACGGCTTGCCACTACGTGTAATGCAAGAAGCTTGTCGAGGAGCCGCGGCCGAAGGGATAACCTTCGCGCCCGGCTCCTTCTTTGCGATTCGACGGTTTTTGACGGGAAGGACGTGCGGGGGTACAATGAAAGCATTGACGCCAGCGTCGATGGCACCATGGGTAGAAGAGAGGGAATTCGATGCGATTTGAACCTTATGTACATATGAAGATGCACCCGATCGCGGCGGATTACGGCGGCCAAGCGGCGTCCGCGCTGTCGCGCTTCGATGCGTCGAATCCGTACGCAGCGCCGGAGCGCGCATGGCTCGATCGGGCCGCGCGGCTCGACGCCTCGCGTCCGAGCGCCTTGGCGGCGGACCGCGAACGCGTCGCGGACGCGGTGACGGCTTACAATCGGAAGCATAACGACGTGCCCGAAGCGATCGCGGCCGCCGAAGCGCTGCGCGAGGCCGGGACGCTCGTCGTCGCGGGCGGACAGCAGGCGGGATTGTTCACGGGCCCGATGCTGGTCGTCTATAAGGCGATGACGATCTTGCGCGCGGCGCGGCATGCATCCCGGACGCTGGGGCGGCCGGTCGTGCCCCTGTTTTGGATCGCGGGCGAGGATCACGACTGGGACGAGGCGAATCACACGTACGTCGTTACGCCTCAGCTCGAGACGCGCAAGATTTCGATCCCGCACCCGAAGGCGGAAGGGGGGCGTACCGCGGTAAGTCGGACGCCGATTTCGCCGGACGCGTGGGCGGCCGCGATCGACGCGCTCGGCGACGGGCTGATGGACACCGAGTTCAAGCCGGGGGTCCTGGAGGCGCTTCGCGGCATCGCCGCTTCGTCCGCGACGTTATCCGACGCGTTCGCGAAGACGATGTCGCTGCTGTTCGGCAAGCACGGGCTCGTCTTGATCGATGCGGACGACCCGGCCTTGCGCGCCGCGGAGTCGCCGATGTTCGAGGCGCTGCTCCGCAGGCGGGACGAGCTGTCGGCGGCGCTGAAGGCGGGCGAACGCGCCGTCACGACGCTCGGTTACCCGCTGCAGGCCGAGTCGGCCGAAGACGGGTTTAATCTGTTCCTGTTCGAGGGCGAAGAGCGGAAGCTGCTGTTCCGAGACGGCGGCGACGTCGTCGATCGGAAGGGAACGTTCCGCGCGCCGCTCGAAGCGATGCTTGCCCGCGCAGGCGCCGAGCCGGCCGCGTTCAGCAACAACGCGCTGACGAGGCCGCTCATGCAGGAGTATTTGTTTCCTACGGTCGCGACGGTGCTCGGCCCGAGCGAGATCGCGTATTGGAGCACGCTGAAGGAGGCGTTCGCCCTGTTCGGCTTCTCGACCCCGGTCGTCGTGCCGAGGCAGGAGTTTACGCTGCTCGAGGGCACGGTGCAGAAGCAGATGGATAAGTTCGGACTGACGTTCGACGACGTCTGGCAGCGGCTTGCGGAGCGGCGGGACGCATGGCTCGAGGCGCAAGACGCGCTTGGGCTGTCGGCGCGATTCGCGCGCGCGAAGGAATCGTTCGCCGATTTGTACCGCCCGCTCGTCGACGCGGCCGCCTCGGTCAATCCGGGGCTGCGCAAGCTCGGGGAGACGAACATGGGGAAGATTCTCGAGCAGATCGACTTCCTCGAGACGAAGGCGACGGACGCGATGAAGCAGCAGCACGAGGCGGGCCTCCGCCACTGGGAGCGGATCCGGACGACCGCCGCGCCTGCGGGGAAGCCGCAGGAGCGCATCGTGAACGTGTTCCAGTACGTGCACCGATACGGCTTCCCGTGGCTGGACGAGTTGATCGAGCGCGCGGAGCTCGATTTCGCCGCGGGGTATCGGCCGCATGTAGTGGTTTATTTATAGGAGCTATATATTAATGAAGGAGACGGATCGACCATGACGATGTTGACGAAGAGCATTATCGCGAACCCGGCGCTCGCCGCGGAAGGAAAGCTGAAGATCGACTGGGCGGAGGCGCATATGCCGGTGCTGAACCGCATCCGCGCGACGTTCGAGAAGGAACAGCCGTTCAAGGGGCTTCGCGTCGCGATCTCGCTCCATCTGGAGGCGAAGACCGCGTATTTGGCGAAGGTCGTGCAGGCGGGCGGCGCCGAAGTCGTCATCACGGGCAGCAATCCGCTGTCGACGCAGGACGACGTCTGCGCGGCGCTCGTGCAGGACGGCATCACCGTCTTCGCGAAATACAACCCGGATCCGAAGGAATACAAGGACTTGATGATCAAGACGCTCGAGACGCGTCCGGACCTCATCATCGACGACGGCGGAGACTTGGTGACGATTCTGCATGCCGAACGGCAGGATTTGCTCTCGCAGGTGCGCGGCGGCGCGGAGGAGACGACGACGGGCATTCTGCGGCTGAAGTCGCTCGAGCGCGACGGCAAGCTGCAGTTCCCGATGGTCGCGGTGAACGATGCGTATTGCAAGCACTTGTTCGATAATCGGTACGGCACGGGGCAGTCGGTGTTCGACGGCATCAACCGGACGACGAACCTCGTCGTCGCCGGCAAGACGGTCGTCGTGAACGGCTACGGCTGGTGCGGCAAGGGCGTCGCGATGCGCGCGAAGGGGCTCGGCGCGAACGTCGTCGTCACGGAAATCGACGCGATCAAAGCCGTCGAAGCGTATATGGACGGCTTCGCCGTCATGCCGATGGCCGAAGCGGCGAAGGTCGGCGATTACTTCGTCACCGTCACGGGCAATAAGGACGTCATCCGCGGCGTTCATATCGAGAATATGAAGGACGGCGCGATTCTTTCGAACGCCGGCCACTTCGACGTCGAAGTGAACATTCCGGAGCTCGCGGCGCTGTCGGTGTCGCGCCGCACGGTTCGGAAGAACATCGAAGAGTTCGTCTTGAAGGACGGTCGGAAAATTTATCTCCTCGCCGAAGGTCGACTCGTCAACCTTGCGGCGGGCGACGGCCACCCGGCGGAAATTATGGACATGACGTTCGCATTGCAGGCGATGGCGCTCAAGTATGTGAACGAACATTACGAGGCGATCGGGAAGCAGGTCGTCAACGTTCCGTACGAAACGGACGAGCAAGTGGCGCGCTACAAGCTAGAAGCGCTCGGCACGAGCATCGATACGCTGACGGACGAGCAGAAGGCGTACTTGGACAGCTGGGCGGAGCATTAAAGAACGATAGGAAGGACCCCTGCGCGATTGCGGTGCAGGGGTCCTTCCGCGTTTGGCGGTTGATTTCCGGAATGGCGCGGGGTTGAGCGGTGGAGCGGGGGGCACCTATCGCAAACGAATTCAGAAAATTTCCGCGCTTTGCTCCCCCGGCCTGCAACCTTCGCCCTGCATCGATCCGTCTAGGAAATAACCGGAAAATCCGGGAACGTTAACGAAAAGGCGGGGGTCCAGGTGAGGAAAAGGAGAGGGAAAGGGTGGCCGGCGCTCGCGCTGTTCGCGCTGGCGGCGCTGGCGGCGGGCTGCAGCGGGAGCGGCGGTTCCAGCGCCGACAATGCGGCATCGTACGGCTCGGCGGAGAAGGCGGCCGTCGCGCCGCAAATGGCGGACGCTTCTATGGAGAAGCCCGCGGAGGCGCCGATGGCGGAGGAGGCGGCCGCCCCGATGCCGTCCGGCGCATCGGCCCTCGAAAGCGGGAGCGGCGGGGGGACGGCGGGAGCGCCGGCCGCGACGGAAGGCCGGATGCTCATCTACAAGGCGAACGTGACGATGGAAGTAGAGAGCTACGCCGACACGTATACGGCGGTGCAAAACTTGATTCACTTGTCCGGCGGATACTTGCTTCAATTTTCGGAGCAAGCGGGCGGCTCGGAGAAGTCGGGCGTGTTCACGATCAAGGTGCCGGCGAACGACTTCGGCGGATTCATGGATCGTCTAGAGGAGATCCCGAACGTCGGCATCAATCGGAGCATGAGCGCACAGGACGTCTCGGAGGAATACGTGGACCTCGAGGCGCGGTTGAAGGCGAAGGAGCTCGTGGAATCCCGCTATCTGAAATACATGGAGCAGGCGAGTCGATCGGAGGATCTGATCCGCTATACGAACGAACTGGCGGCCATCCAAGAAGAGATCGAACGGTTGAAGGGCCGGATGCGGTATTTGCAGCAAAACGTCGATTTCTCGACGATCGAGCTCCGCGTCTACGAGCGCTCGGGCCTCGCTCTCGCGAGCGCGAACGGCGACGCGACGCTGGCCGACCGAATGAGCGGCGCGCTGAAGAGCAGCCTGAACGCGCTCGTCGTCGTGGCGGAAGGCGTGATGATCGTCGTCGCCGGCGCGCTGCCGGTCCTCGTCGTCGCGATCCTGCTCGGTGCGCCAATTTATTGGTTCGTTCGACGGCGTAAAGCAAAAAACGAATAAGTACGACCCTTAATTCCATAAAATATTTTTTTGAAATCCTGTTTTTCAAGCAGGATTTTTCTTTTTGCCATCGAATTTGAGTTAAAGTGGTGGAAAGTGGGGGTAAGTGGTGGAATAGGGCGAGTAGGTGGTGAGACCGAGATGTTCATGGGTGAATTTCAACATAGCGTTGATGATAAAGGCCGCATGATCATCCCGGCGAAATTCCGCGACGAGCTCGGTTCCTCTTTCG
>JAPSKX010000330.1 GCA_031181325.1 Paenibacillus sp. | reverse complement strand
CAAAAATTCAAACGATTTTGACGAATGATTACATTCTGGGTAAACTTAGGTTCTATGAGAGTCGCGGCGTCGTGCCGATCGCCTATTTCGATCCGGCGTATCCGCCGCTGCTGCGCCACGTCGTCGAGAAGCCGCCTTGGGTGCTGTATGCGCAAGGCGACGTCGGGCTGCTGCAGCGCAATTGCGTCGGGATCGTCGGCACGCGGCATCCCACCGCGTACGGCCGAGAGGTCGCCGAATGGTTCGGGGCGGAGCTCGCCTCGGCCGGGGTCGGCGTCGTCAGCGGTCTCGCACGCGGCATAGACAGCTACGCGCACACGGGCGCGATGCGGACGACGGGCGCGACGATCGCGGTGCTCGGCAACGGCCTGAACGTATGCTACCCGCCGGAGCACGAGGCGCTGCAGCGCGCGATCGCGAGGCGCGGCCTCGTCGTCAGCGAGTACCGCTGGGACGCGAAGCCGTCGAAGCTGACGTTCCCGTGGCGCAACCGGCTGATCGCCGGCATCGCGCGCGCGTTGATCGTCGTGGAGGCGGCGTCGGAGAGCGGGTCGCTGCACACGGCGAAGTGCGCGACGAACGCCAGCCGAGACGTGTTCGCCGTGCCCGGACTCGTGACGTCGCCGAAGAGCGCAGGCTGCTACCGTTTGCTGAAGGCCGGCGCGCTTATGGCGACGTCGCCGGACGACGTCTTGTCGGAGCTCGGCATCGCGAAGCCCGCGCGAGGGACCGCCAAGCCGGACGAAACGCTTACGCCGGAAGAAGCCGAGCTGCTCGAAGCGATGGGCGTCGAAGCGGCGACGCTCGACGAAATGATCGTCCGCACGAATCGCAGCTTTGGACATTTGCATACGGTTTTGTTATCGTTACTCGTAAAGAACCGCATCCGGGCGTTATCCGGGTCGCGATACATCGCAAGATTGAAATGACGGAAATGGGGTGCAGGGGAGATGGCAGCCGATACGCTCGTCATCGTGGAGTCTCCGGCCAAGGCGAAGACGATTGGGAAGTACTTGGGCAGCAAGTATATCGTTAAAGCTTCGATGGGACATATCCGCGATTTGCCGAAAAGCCAGACCGGCGTCGACGTCGAACAAGGCTTCGCGCCGAAATATATTACGATCCGCGGCAAGGGCGACGTTCTGAAGGAATTGAAGGACGCCCGCAAGAAAGTCAAGCGCGTCTATCTCGCGGCCGACCCCGATCGGGAGGGCGAAGCGATCGCTTGGCACTTGGCGCATTATCTCGAGATCGACGACACCGAGCCGTGCCGCGTCGTGTTTAACGAAATTACGAAGCAAGCGGTGAAGGAAGCGTTCAAGCAGCCGCGCAAGATCAATATGGATCTCGTCAATGCGCAGCAAGCGCGGCGTATTCTGGATCGGCTCGTCGGCTATAAGATCAGTCCGCTGCTGTGGAAGAAAGTGAAGAAGGGCTTGTCCGCCGGACGCGTGCAATCGGTCGCGGTCAAGCTCATCTCCGACCGCGAGAAGGAAATCAAAGCGTTCGAGCCGGAAGAGTATTGGTCGATTACGGCGACGCTCGCGGAAGGAAGCGCATCGTTCGAGGCGAAGTTTTACGGCGAA
Organism: Paenibacillus sp.; assembly: GCA_031181325.1. Lineage (GTDB taxonomy): Bacteria > Bacillota > Bacilli > Paenibacillales > YIM-B00363 > Paenibacillus_AE. The sequence goes on along the minus strand of JAPSKX010000330.1, from coordinate 499 downwards.
GGCGGCGAGAAGAAGGATCTGCCGAACGAGGCCGAAGTGAACCGGATTCTCGCGGCCGTCGGGACGAACGCGTTCGTCGTCGCGGACATCAAGGAGCGCGAGCGGCAGCGCCATCCGTCGCCGCCGTTCATCACGAGCTCGATGCAGCAGGAAGCCGCGCGCAAGCTGAATTTCCGCGCCGCGAAGACGATGCAGATCGCGCAGCAGCTGTATGAGGGCGTCGACCTCGGCAAGGAAGGTACGGTCGGTCTGATCACGTACATGCGTACCGATTCGCCCCGGATCTCGCCGGTCGCGCAGGAGGAAGCGCGCGAGTACATCGCGAAGTCGTTCGGCCCGGAATTCGTGCCGGAGACGCCCCGCAATTACACGAAGAAGAACGCGAACGCCCAGGACGCGCACGAGGGCATTCGCCCGACGTCCGTCGCGTACGAGCCCGAGACGGTGAAACCGTTTTTGTCCCGAGATCAATTCCGGTTATATAAGCTGGTTTGGGAAC
>JAPSKX010000146.1 GCA_031181325.1 Paenibacillus sp. | reverse complement strand
GCCCCGGACGACCAGGCGTCCGCCGGGGGTTGCCGCGCGGCGCCGGGGAAGGCCGGCAACCGGAATCGGACGGCGGAGCGGCGAAGTACGCGCTGATTTGGATGGAACCGGAAATCCAGCGCGAATCGTCCTACTGGGCGAGATTGCTATCCGGCGCTACGATCGCGTGCCGCGACTTCGGCTGGGAGTCCGCGGTCGTCGCGCCGCGTCCTGGCGCCGCGCCGACGTTCCCCAACTATATGGACCGCGAAGCATGCGTCGGTCATATCGCCGTCGGACGACTAAGCGCCGAGACGCTCGCCGCGGTGCAAGCGATGGGCGGACCGCTCGTGCTGCTCGACCACGAGGAGCCGCTCGTCCGCGCGGACGCGGTGCTCAACGCGAACGCGGACGGCGCCGAGCTGCTGACGAATCACTTGCTGTTCGCCGGGCGGCGATCCTTCGTCTTCGTCGGCGACGACGCCTACGCCTCCAGCTTCCGGGAGCGATGGCGAGGGTGCCGGCAGGCGATCGAAGCCTTCGCCGGCAAGGACGGCGCGAAGCTCCGCAAGTGGACGGTGCCGTACGCCGAGACGCGCTGGACCGACGGGTTGCATGCGCGTCTGGCTTCCCTCGGCGCCGCGGAAGAACGGCCCGACGCGTTCGTGTGCGCCAACGACCATATCGCGCTCGAGCTGCTCGGCGGCCTGCGCCGGGTCGGTCTGCGCGTTCCGGTCGATTGCGCCGTCGTCGGCTTCGACAACGTCGAAGCGGCCGGCGCCTCCGAACCGCCGCTGACGACGGTCGAACTCGCCAAGGAGGCGCTCGGCCGCCGCGCCGTCGAGCAGCTCGCGTGGCGGCGCGGACGCGCCGGCGGACAGCCGGAGAAGGTGCTGCTCGCCCCGCGTTTCGTCGTTAGAATATCCGGATAACGCTGGAAACAAAAAAACGCAGGGCTTCTCAGCCCTGCGTTCCGCCGCGCGGAAACGTTACCGCGCGTCTACGATTTCTTTGATTTTCTCGAGCGGCACCTTCGGCGTACGGTCATACGTCAGCAAACCGTTGATTTCTTGCTCGACGTCCGTCAATTGCGTGTAGCAGTACCCTTGCACGACGCCGGAGCGGCGCAGCGGCTGAATTACGGCGCGCAGACGCTTCAGATAATCCTCGTCGTCGCTCGCGCCGGAGTAGCCCCAGCCTTCCCACTCGCTCTTCTTGAAGGCGATGCCCCCGAATTCCGTAACGAGGATCGGCTGGCCCTCGTACTCGAAGCCTCCGACGCTTAAGCGGCGGTTCGCGGGGAGCGCGTTGACGGCCTTTTCTACGGTGCTGTATCTCTCTTCCAGCACTTCTTGGCGAGACTCGTAATCGTGGATCGTGAACAGATCCGTCTTCACAAGCTCCCAGCCGTCGTTCGAGACGACCGGCCGCGTCGGGTCGATCGACTTCGTCAGGTGGTACATGGCGAGCGCATGCTGCTGCTGCCGCTCGTCGATCTGGATGTTCGGCACGCCCCAGCTTTCGTTGATCGGCACCCAAGCCACGATGCAAGGATGGTTATAGTCGCGTTCGACCGCCTCTTGCCATTCCGCGGTCATCCGCTGCGAATACGTCTCCGAGAAGTCGCAGGCGTTCGCCATCTCGCCCCAAACCAGCAGCCCTAGCACGTCGCACCAATACAAGTACCGCGGGTCTTCGACCTTCTGGTGCTTCCGCGCGCCGTTGAAGCCCATCGCCTTCGTCAGCTCGACGTCGCGCTTGATCGCTTCGTCGCTCGGCGGCGTCAGGTTGCCGTCCGGGAAGTAGCCTTGATCGAGCACTTGCTTGAGGAAATACGGCCGGTTGTTCAAGTTGAACCGTCCGGCTTCGATCGAAACCTTGCGCATGCCGAAGTAGCTCGTCGCCCGGTCGACGGGCGTTCCGTCGACGAGAACTTCGAACGCGACGTCGTACAGGTTCGGCCGGTTCGGCGACCACATCCGGTCCATGCCGTGATCGTTCAGACCCGGGAGCTTCACGCGCCGGCTCTCTTCGGCATGGCGGATGCGGACGAGGTCCTCCGCCACGTATTCGCCCTTGAACGTAATGACCGTCCGCAGCGTCACGTCCCGCCCTTCGATCGGGCCGTTCACGAAGGCGCGGATGCGAATTTCGTTCGCGTCGATGTCCGGAACGTATTTCACCTTCTCTAAATAAATCGGATGCACGGCCTCCGCCCACACCGTCTGCCAGATGCCCGTCGTCCGCGTATACCAGATGGCGCGGGACTTCTCCTCCCAGAACTGCTTGCCCCGCGGCTGGAATAAGTCCTTCCCGCGATCCTCCGCGCGGACGACGATGACGTTGTCGCCGTTCGCCGCCAGCGCATCCGTTACGTCCGCCTTGAACGGCGTGTGCCCGCCGATATGGGTCGCGACGAGCTCGCCGTTCACCCACACGCTCGCCTCGTAATCGACCGCCCCGAAGTGCAGCAACACCCGCTTGCCCTCGAACGCCGCCGGCGTCTTCCATCGCTTGCGATACCAGACGACGTCGTGGAAGCCGGTCTCGCCGATGCCGCTCAGCTTGCTCTCGAATGCGAAAGGCACTTGAATGCGGCGGTCGAGCGCCGTCTCCCCCTTCTGCCACTTGGCCGACAGGCCGACGTTCGCGTCGTCGAACGCGAACTCCCACTCTCCGTTGAGGCTCTCCCAACCGTCCCGCACGAATTGCGGGCGAGGATAATCCGGTCTTGGCAACGTCATCTTCGAACAGCTCCCTTTTCCTAAATATAATGGTTAAACAATTAATGAACAGGTTCATAATTCAACCCCATTGTAATTGTCTCCAGCTATTTCGTCAATAAACAAGTTGATTAGTTAACCGATAAGTTATATAGTAGGAAAATAAATTGGGAATAGAAGAATCGAGGGATTGCGATGCGACTGCAAGCGGATCGAACAAATTTGGCCGTGTTCGAATGCTTCTCGTCCGAGACGCGGCTGCATATGATCGAGCTGCTGAACGAACGGCCGATGAACATTAAGGAGCTGGCGGATGCGCTGGGCTTGTCCTCCGCGATCGTCACGAAGCATGTGCAGAAAATGGAGGAGGCCGGACTGCTCGCGACGGAATCGATCGCCGGCAAGCGCGGCATGCAGAAGCTGTGCCGGATCGCGCTGCCCGAGCTGACGCTCGTGCTTCGGAAGGAGCCCGCGGAAGGCGAACGTCCGTCGACGGCGGTCGACCGGTACGAGGTATCGCTGCCGATCGGCCAATATTCGAGCTGCGCGGTGAAGCCGACCTGCGGGCTCGCCTCCGAGCACGGCATCATCGGCATGGTCGACGACCCGCGTTACTTCTCGGACCCGGAGCATGTGAAGGCGAGTCATCTCTGGTTCGGCAGCGGCTTCGTGGAGTACCGCATTCCGAATTATTTATTGCGGAACCAGACGCCGCTGAGTCTCGACATCTCGCTCGAGATTTGCTCCGAAGCGCCGGGGTATAACGAGAACTGGCCGTCCGACATCAGCTTCTACGTGAACGATTCATTGCTCGGGACGTGGACGTGCCCGGGCGATTTCGGGGAGACCCGGGGCGTGTATACGCCGGAGTGGTGGATCAACCGCTCGCAATACGGCTTGCTGAAGACGCTGTCCGTCGGTTCGGCCGGCTGTTATATCGACGGCGTCCGCTTGTCCGACGTCACGCTCGATTCGCTGCGCCTGACCTACGGCGAGACGATCTCGTTCCGCATCGCCGCGCTCGATACGGCCCGCCACGCCGGCGGCGTCACGCTGTTCGGCAAGGGCTTCGGCAACTACAACCAAGACATCCATGTGTCGCTTACGTATGCGTAGCCGGAGGAACGGGTTCTTCGCCGCTCGGCGCGCACCCGCCCGGGAACGTCAGCTCCACGACCGTCCCGCGGTCGACCTCGCTCTCGATCGATAGACGTCCGCCGTGCGACGCCACGATCCGCTTCACGATCATCATGCCGAGTCCGTTGCCGTCCGGCTTCGTCGTGAAGAACGGCTCGCCGATGCGTCGCAGCGTATCCTCGGACATCCCCTTGCCGTTGTCCGCGAACCGAATGCGGCGCTCGCCGTCGGTCGCCTCGAACCGTATGTCGATGCGTCCTCCGAAGGGCAGCGCATCCATCGCGTTCTTCAATACGTTCATGTACACCTGCTTCAGCTGGTTCGGATCGCCGGAGAGCGGCAATTCGCCGACCCCCGTCGCCACGATTTCCACCCCGTTCCGCGAAGCCTGCGTTTCGAATATGGCCAGCAGCTCCCGCAGCACGGCCCTCGCGTCGATCGGTCGATGCAACGGCGCCTCGGGCTTTCCGAGAATCATAAACTCGCTGACGATCAGATTCATGCGATCCAGCTCCGACATGATCAAGTCATAGTGCGCCGGCTCGACTCGCGATCTCGAATATTGCAGCAACCCCCTGACCGTCGTCAGCGGGTTGCGCACCTCGTGCGCGATGCCGACAGCGAGCTGACCGGCCACGACCAGCTTCTCCGTATTGCGAAGCAGCTCTTCCGTCTTATGACGTTCGGTCATGTCCCGCAGCAAGCCGAAGACGCGCACGAGCCGGCCGGCGCCGTCGAAGATCGGCACGACGTCCAGCAACGCTCGTTCGAACGGCGCCCTCCCCGTCAACGCGAGCTCCGCGCCCATGCGTTCCGTTCGCGCTTCAAGCACGTGCCGAAAGATCGCCGCGATCGGCTCGAACGAAAGCGCCGAGACGCCCGGCGCGAGCGTCGGACCGAGCATGTCCGCGCTCATCGCGTTGCGTTCGACGACGATGCCCGCGCAATCCGTCACGATGACGCCGTAATGCTTGTTCTCGATGAGGGCTTGATTCAGCGTGTGAAGCTGCTCGTTCCGTCCGCGCTGCAGCAACTCCCGCTCGATCGAATCCGCCGTCGCGCACAGCAGCGCGAGCAGATGGGGATGCGCGTTGGCGAGCTCCGTCATGAACGTCAGCGTCCCCGCGGGGGTCGCGCCGCCGTCGCGGCGGAACGGCGCTGTACAGCATGCCATGCCGTGCAGCGCCTCTTGGTAGTGATCCGCTCCTTGCAGCAACACCGGTTGTCCGCAGCTCAGCGACAAGGCGATGGAGCTCGGTCCCATGTCCTCGGCGAACGTCACGCCTTCCTCGATCCCGAACCTCCGCACTTGCCGTTCCATGGCGGCGTTGCCCCGCAGCGCCAGCACGCAGCCCTCCGCGTCCGTAAGAAGAATGAGCAGCGGATCGCCCGTCGCGGCGGTCAGAAATTTATCGATAAAACAATTCGTCACTTCCAGCACTTCATGATACGCGGTCCTTCTAGCCTGCAGCTCCGAGGCGGTCAAGCGATCCGGGAACTTGGGAAGCTCCCTTGGATTCCGTCCCGACCGGATGCAACGAGCTTTCGATTCCGCCAACCGTTCCGCCGGTTTCATGCTCGTTCGCCCGTCCTTTCGTTCATAGATGTCCTCCCTGTAACATTCTCCCCGGCGAGGCGGAATCCTTCATCGGATTCTCGGCGCGTTCCATAACGAACGAAGAAGACTGTCCCGAGCGTATATCGCACCGGACAGCCTTCTTCGCATGCATTACGGGAAGCTCTCGAGCGGCACGGCCCATACGTTGACCTTCGCCCCGTCCTTCGCGCTGTATTCGAACAGCTCGAGCGTAAGCGTCCCGTTCGCGGGCCGCTGCGCCGCCGGGACGTCGACCTTCAGCTCGAACGCCGACCAACACGCCGGCGGCGAAGCCTCGATATCGTCTCCATCGGCTCTTCACCATCATCCCTCCCTACTTCTATTGTAGTTCGGGATTCGCCGCCGCATGACCGGGTCAGGGATGCTCCGTCGAGCGACCGCCGGATACCTCCGCCGCGAGACGGCGAAGCGCCGCCGCATCCTCGGCGAGCTGCGCCGGCGCGTCGTCGCGGACGAACTCCAGCATGGCGTACCGGTCGCCGGGCAGCGCGTTCAACGCTTCCAGGTAACGTCGCCACTCTTCGACGCCCTCGGCGAACGGCAGCCGCTCCACCCCGTTCCAATGGAAGGCGTGTACGTACTCGAGCCAAGGCGCGATCCGGCGCAACTCGTCGAGGCGGCGCTCCGGCGCGAGGCCGACCGCCGGCTGCCACAGCGTGCGCAGGTTCGGATGATCCGCCTCCCGGAGCAGCCGGATCGCCGAATCGCACGTATCCGTCAATGTGCCCCGATGGTACTCCAGGCACACGGCGACGCCTTCGCGCGAAGCCGACTCGGCGACGCGCCGCGCGTCGTCCGCGACCCGCGCGCGCCACGCCTCGTCGGCCTCGCTGGATCCGCGGTCGCCCGCCCAGACGCGCACGGACGGCGCGCCCAACGCGACCGCCGACGCCAGCGCCGCGTCGAACGGGAACGGCTGCTCCTCGACGCCCAGCCGATAATACGAGCCATAGGCCGCGACGGCGAGCCCGGCCTCGCGCGTGAGCCGCGCCGCCGCATGCGCGGCCGCGACGTCGCCGGGCGGCACGTGAATGTCGCCGCCCCACTCGATCGCCTCGAGCTCGGCTTCCTTCGCGAGCGCGACGATCGCCTCCGGCGACAGCTGCCGGAACGTGATCGACAGTAATCCGGTTCGAATCATGCAGTCGACGCCTCCTTATTTAAACCAGCCCTTGTCTTTGAACCGCTTGATCGCTTCGATGCGGTTGCCGACGTCGAGCTTGTCGAGTATGACGGAAATATAGTTGCGGACCGTGCCCGTGGTGATGAACAGCTGACTCGCGATCTCCTTCGTGTTTTTCCCGTCGGCCATCAGCTCGAGCACCTCGGTTTCCCGTTCGGTCAGCGGATTGCTCTCCGCGTACGCGTCGTCCACGAGGTCCGGCGCGTAGATGCGGCGTCCCGACATGACGCTGCGGATCGAGTCCGCCAGCTCCTCGATCGGGCTGTCCTTAAGCAAATACCCGCTGACGCCCGCCTTCAGCGCCCGCTCGAAATACCCCGATCGCGCGAACGTCGTCAGGATGACGACCTTACAGCCGCTCCCCTTCAGCTCCTCCGCCGCCTCCAGGCCGCTCTTCGCCGGCATCTCGATGTCCATCACGCAGATGTCCGGCCGCTGCTCCTTCACGAGGCGTACGGCCTCCTCGCCGTTGCTCGCTCGGCCGACGACCGTCATGTCGGGCTCGAGGTCCAACAGAGAGGCGAGCGCTCCCAGCATCATGCGTTGGTCTTCCGCGATCACGATTCGAATCATGCGTGCGTCTCCTCCTTCTGCGGCGGCCTCGGTACGTTCGGCACGCGAATGACGACCGTCGTGCCATGGGCGCCCGAGACGAGGTCGAGCGAGCCGTTGACGAACTCGAGCCGCTCCCGCATGCCGCGCAGGCCGTTGCCGGGAGCGGCGCGCTTCGCCATGCCGATGCCGTCGTCCCTCACCCGAACGGTCAATTCCGTGCGCGACGGCTCGAAGGCGATCTCGCAGACGGACGCCTTGCTGTGCCGCACGACGTTCGTAACGGCTTCCTTGAGGCACATGCTCAGTACGTTCTCGATCATGAGCGACAGCTCCAATTCGGCCGGGTTGCCCTCGAGCCGGAGCTCGATTTCCGCCGCTTTCAAGATTTGCCGGACCCGGTACAGCTCGTCCTCGACCCGGTCTCCGCGCATCGTCGTCACCATCTCCCGCACTTCCTTCAGCGCGGTACGGGCCGTCTGCCGAATGTCGTCGAGCTCGGCGCGGGCTTGCTTCTCGTCGATGTCGATCAGCTTGCCGGCGAGATCGGTCTTCAGCCCGATCAGCGACAGCTTCTGCCCGAGCGTGTCGTGCAGGTCGCGCGCGATCCGCTGCCGCTCCTCCAGCTTCACGAGCTCGGAGATGCGTTTGTTCGCGTTCTGGAGCTGGCCCTCCAGCTTATCCTGCCGATTCTTATTGTACGTGCTGACCGGCAGGAGCACGACGCCGATCAAGCAGACGAGCACGAACGGCAGTTGCGTCAGAAACAACGGATTCCGCGTCGCGAAGCCGACGTTGACCGTCGCGATCGTGCTGATGAGATGAATCGTATAGAACGTTATGAAGGCGACCCGGTTCTGCAAGTTCCCGATGAAGAACGCCAGGAATAACGAAAAGTATACATAGCTGAACCAGACCGTCATCACGATCGAAATCAAAATTTGCACGCTCGTCCAGAAGAAGACGAGCCAGCCCTTCTTCGACACGAACGAGAGAACGTAACAGACGAAAAACAAAAGGATCAACGCGACGCCGAGCGCGATTTCGTAGCCGGAAGAGGAGCGAAGAATAAAATAAAAAGGCAGAATGTAGAACACGACCCATACGTATGGGCCGAGTCCCGTATTGCGTATAAAAAACTGACTCCACTTGGAAATGTCCGCTCCTCCTCCCTGCGGCTACTCCCGTTGCAGCTTGGAGCTGACGAGTCTCGCCTTGGCCTTGCCGTCCGCCGCGGCGCGCATCCGACGCTTCGCCTCGCGGAAGCCGACGAACCGCTTCGCCTCTTCGTCCCATAGGCGGAACCACAGCGACTTGAGGCTGTCGTTAATGCCGATCGTCGTCGCCATTTGCAGCGGCGGCGTCGAGTTATGCGCTTCTTCCAGATAATAGTTCGGCACCTTCGGGCTTAAGTGATGCACGTGATGGAAGCCGATGTTGCCCGTAATCCACTGCAGCGGCTTCGGAAGCTTGTAATACGAGCTGCCTTCTACGGCCGCTTGCACGTAGCTCCACTCGCTCTCGTGCTCGAAGTACGAATCCTCGAAGTTGTGCTGCACATAGAACAGCCATACGCCGGCCAAGCCGGACAGGAGGAACACCGGACCTTGCACGAGCAGCAACGCTTCCCAACCGATCGCGAGGCCCAGCAGCGTATACAACGCTACGATGCTCACGTTCGTAAAGTATACGTTAAGGCGTTCCTTCATGCGGGCGCCCTTGCGGTTGAAGCGGTAGTCGATCAAGAACGTGTACGCCGGCCCGATGCCGAGCATGACGAGCGGATTGCGGTACAGCCGGTATGCCAGTCTGCGCCAGAACGACGCGGCCGCGTACTCGTCGACCGTCATCACCCACATATCGCCGACGCCGCGCTTGTCGAGGTTGCCGCTCGTCGCGTGATGCACGGAATGCGTATGCTTCCACTGCGCGTACGGAACGACCGTCAGGATGCCCGTGATCGTGCCGACGATCGCGTTCGCGCGGCGGCTCTTAAAGAACGACCCATGGCAGCAATCGTGGAAAATGATAAACGTGCGGACGACGAAGCCCGCGGCGACCGCCGCGAGCGCGAGCGTCAGCCAGTACGACACGGATAAAGCGGCGTACGCCGCGTACCATAACGCGAATAGCGGAATAAGCGTGTTGATTAATTGGCGAACGCTCTTAGACGTGTCCGTCTTTTCGAACGGAGCGATTTCCTTCTTCAGTTGAGCGACCTTCGTTTTGTCCTGCGACATGTTGGATATCCTCCTCGTTCCGACTCGGGGGTCTCCCCCGGGCCTCTTCCTAAAATTTCGTATAGATGCAGTTTTCCTAATCTCATTTTAGAAAATGCACCCGTTCGGAAGAAGACATAAACGTCAGTACGAGGATATGATAAATGTCATGTCGCGGGGGTCCGGCTCAGCCCCGTCGTTACTTTCCATCATACCAAAAAAAGGCACCCGCGCAAGAAAAGTCTTGGCGGATGCCTGCATGCTTTGCTTACCGTCCGAGTACGTCGCGACGAACTCGTAGAAGTGCGCCGTCGCGGGACATTCGACCGCGTCCGCGTCGCCTTACACCATCACCTTGCAAATATCGTTCGTGAACGCGACCGGATCCGCTACCTGCAATCCTTCGATCAGCAGCGCTTGGTTGTACAGCAGATTCGTGTACAGGTTCAGCTTCTCCTTGTCGTTCGCGTGCGCCGCCTTGAGCGAGGCGAACACCGGATGGTTCACGTTGATTTCCAGCACCTTCTCGGCTTGCACGTTCTGTCCGCCGTTCGGCATCGCGTTCAGCACCTTCTCCATCTCGATCGAGATTTCGCCCTCCGCGGAGAGGCATACCGGATGGGACTTCAGCCGCTTCGACGCCTTCACCTGCTTCACCTTGCCGGACAAGAGCTCCTGCATCGCCTCGAACAGCTCCTTCGCCTCGTCCGTCACGGCCGCCGCGTCGTCGCTCGCGTCGGACTCGATGCCGAGGTCTCCGCTCGATACCGACTTGAATTCCTTGTCCTTATACTTCTGCAGCACCTTGATCGCGAACTCGTCGATCTCCTCCGTGAAGTACAACAGCTCATAACCTTTGTCGGTCACGAGCTCCGCCTGCGGCAGCTTCTCGATGCGCTCGATGGAATCGCCCGTCGCGTAATAGATGAACTTCTGGTCTTCCGGCATGCGGGAGACGTATTCGTCGAGCGTGACGAGCTTCTTCTCCTTGGAGGAGAGGAACATGAGGAGATCCTGCAGATCGTCCTTATGCGCGCCGTAATCGCTGTACGCGCCGAATTTGAGCTGGCGGCCGAACGCCTTGTAGAATTCCTCGTATTTCTCGCGCTCGTCTCGCTGCAACGCGAGCAGCGCGCTCTTGATTTTGCTCTTGATGTTCTTGGCGATCAGCTTCAGCTGGCGGTCGTGCTGCAGCAGCTCGCGCGAAATGTTGAGCGACAGATCCTCGGAGTCGACCATGCCCTTCACGAAGCTGAAGTAGTCCGGCAGCAGATCCGCGCACTTGTTCATAATGAGCACGCCGTTGGAGTAGAGCTCGAGACCCTTTTCGTACTCCTTGGTGTAATAATCGAAAGGCGTCTGCCCCGGAATGAACAGGATCGCATTGTACACGACCGCGCCGTCGGCGCTGACGTGCAGATGCTTGATCGGCTTATCGAAGCCGTAGCGCTTCTCGAAGTAGAAGTTCTCGTAATCCTCGTCCTTCAGCTCGTTCTTGTTCTTCCGCCAGATCGGCACCTGACTGTTGACGGTCTGCTCCTCCGTCACGTCTTCCCACTCGTTCTCCGAGCCTTCCTTCTTCTTGCTGCGCGTCACGTCCATCTTGATCGGATAGCGGATGAAGTCGGAATACTTCTTCACGAGCGCCTGCAAGCGGTACGTCTCGAGGAACTCGTCGTAGTTGTCGTCCTCGGTGTTCGGCTTGATCTTGAGCACGATATCCGAGCCGACCGTCGCCTTCTCGCCGGGCTCGATCGTGTAGCCGTCGGCGCCCTTCGAATGCCAGACGTTCGCCTCGCTACTGCCGAGCGCGCGGCTCGTCACCGTCACTTCGTCCGCCACCATGAACGCGGAATAGAAGCCTACGCCGAATTGGCCGATAATGTTGTGGCCGTCTTTCGCTTCGTTCTCTTGCTTGAAGGCGAGCGAGCCGCTCTTCGCGATGACGCCGAGGTGATTCTCGAGGTCTTCCTTCGTCATCCCGATGCCCGTGTCGCTGATCGTCAGCGTCCGATTCGCCTTATCCGGCGTGATCTTAATGAAATAGTCTTCTTGGTTGAACGTCAGGGAATCGTCCGTGAGCGCCTTGTAGTAAATCTTGTCGATCGCGTCGCTCGCGTTGGAGATCAATTCTCTCAGGAAAATTTCCTTTTGCGTGTAGATGGAGTTGATCATCATCTCCAGCAGCCGCTTCGATTCCGCCTTAAACTGCTTCTTCGCCATGCGTTATCGTTCCCTCCCACATCTTTAGCACTCTTGCCGTTCGAGTGCTAATCCTCTTTTTTATATATCACACCCGATTTTTCTATGTCAACCGCCAGCCCGTCGATTTGCTCCCGGGTACACGGCGACACGAGCGACAGCGGCCGGCCGACGGCCGCGCGCGCCTGCTCGATCGCTTCCTCCGGCTTGCCGAGCTTCTGGAGCGTCAGCGCATAGTAATAGTAAGATTCCGCATGCTTCGGCTTCTTGGCGATCGTCTTCTCGTACCATTCCGCCGCTTCCTCGTACCGTCCGAGCATGAAGTACGTCTGCGCGAGGTTGTCCAGGATCGAGACGTCGCCGTCGTTGTACTCGTACGCTTCCTTATTGACGGCGAGCGCTTCCTCGAGATCGCCGTGCAGCAGCTTGAAATAACCGAGGTTCGCGTATACGGTCGTATTCTTGTACTCTCGATGCACGTCCTCGAGCTTCGCCACGGCTTCGTCTCGACGCCCTTGCAGCCAATACGACGTCGCCAGATTGAGCAGCCCTTGCATGCGCGGAATGCCGGGCTTCGTCTTCCAGAGTGCCGCATCGAGCACTTGCTCCGCCTTCTTCGGATCGCCGGCCTTCATTAAGAGGTAGGCGTAGCCGATCTTCTGCGGCGGCTTCGCGTTCGGGAGATTCGCGCTCTTCTCGAACAGGCGCAACGCCGAGAAGGCGTTGCGCCTGTT
>JAPSKX010000014.1 GCA_031181325.1 Paenibacillus sp. | reverse complement strand
TTCCCCCGCTGCCGCACCCCCCGTGGTTTTGGCGCTGGCGGCTGGCCGCCGCTTTGCTGTGGGGCGGCCTGCTTCCGGTACGACACCGTCCCGTCGGCATCGCCGCCGTCCCGGAAGCTGGCCGCGGGCGCAATCGATTGGCCTGCGGCTTACGTCGGCGCGAGCTCGTTCGAGAACGACGGGTGGTTCCGTTCGGTCACGGTGGAAGCGGCCGTCCCTTTGTCGCTGCCGGACGGATTCGGCTTGCCCGACGCAGCGGCGGGACGGTCGACGAAGACGATCTCGGAGCCGGCGGAATTCATTCGGAACGTCGAACTTATCTTAGGGTATTTGCCGATGTTGAAGGGTACGACGGAGGGAGGCAAGGCGAGAAATCTCGTTTCGCCTTGGGTCGATAAACCCGATATCGTGCCGGATGTCGATCGAACCCTGACCTTCCGCGATCATGCGCACGCGGTCGGTTATTTGCGAACGCTCGTACGCGGCAAAGAAGGACGGGAAAAGACCGAAGACACAGGGAAGTGGCGATTGATCGACGCACGCGATAAGCAAGGGGTCGCTCACCAGGCGTACATCGGTCCTAAGACGCCGAATAAGGACGTTAGAGATCAATTAATGAAGGATGCGGAGTTGATTCGGCGCGGCAAGGCGAAGGGCGTCGTGTGGCACTTTTTCCGGAGAACGGGAGAAGCGACCGCCGGACCTTCCCCCGCATTGAAGAAGCTGCTGCAACAGCACGGCATCGTGTACGTGATACATTCGTAGGGGGCATCGGTCATGGGTCCAACGAATAACGAGAGAGGCGGAATGACGATGTTCGCGCTCATCGCGTTAACCGCGCTGTTCGTCGCCGCGATCGTGCTTGCGGACGTCGTTCGGGCTAGAATGGCCGTCCTCGAAGCGGAGTCCGAGGCGAGGCGCGCCGGTCGTACGATGCTAGCGAGTTTCGAGCCCGGACTGCTGAAATACGGTCTGTTCGGCGCCTCCGTCGGAGAAGCCGAAACGAATCTTGCGACGAAGGCGCTCGAAGAGGCGGAAGCGAAGGAGGCGGATGGGGCGGCATTTCGGTTTTTCGAAGCGGGTAGGTCTTCGGCGGGTACGTTCGCCGTCGAACCGTTATATCATCTGGGAGACCACCGCGTATTCCATCGACAAATTTTGGAGCGGATGAAGTATATCGCGCCGATCGAATTCGGAAACGAGGTGACGGAGAAGATTTTCCAAGGCCGTTCGCAAATCGCGGCGGCCAAGCAATATGCGGAGCTGACGCAGCAGCTGCAGGCAGTCGTCAATAAACGGGAGGCGGCGCTGGATCAGGCTTGGGCGTCCGCGCAGGCGGTCGCCGCTTCCGCGGGAAGAGGCAGCGGTTCGATGCAGACGCTGATCGATCGGCTGCATGTCTCGCTGGACGAAGCGGAAGCGGCGAACCGGGAGGTGTCCAAGCAGCTGAACGCTCCTGCGCCGCGAGCGCCGAACGGACCCGAGACGCAGTTCCCTCATGTAACTGTATATCCGCCGGATTATTTCGTTACGTACCGCACAGGCGCCGGTACGGTGGCTTCAATGGACGAAGCGCTGGCCGAGGCGAGAGCCGCAAGCGCCGATGCGGCGAAGGAAGCGGCGCTTGCCGCTGCAGGGGAAGACGCCGCGAATCTATCCGCCGCGCGGGCGAGGGCTGCAGCCGCGGCCGAGCGAGAAGCGGAGCTTCGATCCGATCTGCGGCGGTATGTCGGCGAATGGCTTTCGGCGCGCCGCGCCCTCGAATCGAAGCGGGAGCAGGAGGGGAACGCGATTCGCAAGGAAGAAGCGAACCGTAGGCAAGCCGCTGAGACGCAATTGAACCGTCGAAGGGATAACTGGAAGGATTTATGCACAGTCGAGACGATGCCGGATTATTTGAAATTAGCGGGTCCGGAAGGCTTGTTCGAGAAATACCGCGCGTACAACGAGCATGCGTCCGCGGGAGGGATCGAACCCGAGATGAATGCCGACAGCGCGGAATCGTTCCTTACTTCCGCATTTCGATTTACGGACGCGATCGGGCAGCTCGCCGGCGAGCTACTCGACGAGACGTTCGTTAACGAATATGCGATCGTCCATTTCACCTACCGGACGGTTGACCAGCAGAAATATTCCGTTAAGCTGAAGACGAATATCGGCGATCGGGATTCGCATCGATTGAAGGGGCAGGAGGCGGAGTATATTTTGTACGGGTTGCCGTCATGCCATATGAACTTAACCGCGATGCATACGGAGCTGTTCGTCTTGCGCGCAGGACTCCGAACGATGGAGGAGCTGATGAAGCCCGAGACGGCGGCGAAGGCGGTTTCTCCATGGATCGCTTTGCTCACCGCGCTCGCGGAAGGAGCGAAGGCCGCGAACGATGACGTCGATCTGCTTCTGTCGGGGGAGGCGGTCGATACCCCGTTCGTGCCCGGCGTTACGATGGATTATAAGGATCATCTGCGTTTGTTTTATTTGCTGCACAGCCGCGATGAATCGACGTTATCCCGCATGCAGGCGCTCATCGAGCTGAACACCGGCATCGATCTCATGAAGCGATATTCGGCGTTGCGCGTTCGTTCGGAATCGTCACCCGCGATGCTGGCGTTGCCGCCGGTTCGGAAGGAAACGGAAGTGGTCGTATCCTATTGAGACGCTCGGAACTCAAACGGGACGAACGAGGGTCCCTGACGTTGGAAGCGGCCGTCGCGCTGCCGCTTCTCCTCTGCTTCGGACTGGCCTTGACTTGGCTGCTTCTGACGGCTCGCATCGAATCGCTGCTCCGGGAGGCGGTGGACGAGGCGGTGACGACGACTGCGGCGCATGCGTATCCGGTCGATCTAGCGGCGCGCGTCTATCACAATAGCGAACAAATTCAATACATCGAAAATCAAGTGCAGCGGCTGCTGCCCCACTCGATAAAAGCGATGTTCCAGGAGAGCAGACAACCTTCTGATACGCAAGAGGAGCCTGCATCAAGGAAATGGAGCGAATCGAGTATTCATCGGACGTGGGCTAAACCTTTCGTGATGTCGTTCGTCGATCGCGACGCGGACGGCGAACCGTTGCTCGATCCGGATCGGCTCGTCGTCGTCTCCGCACTGCTGCCTTCGTTCGCGTCGGAGGAGACGAGCTACTTCGGACTGACGGTGGAGTATCGATTGACATTGCCGATCCCGTTCTTCGCGCGCGACGTCGTCTTTCGCGCCGCGGCGATCGAGCGCTGTTGGGTCGGCGAGAAGCTGTAGGAAGCGGGGAAATTAAATGGCGACGACGGAAATCGGATTACTTCTATTTACAGCGGTTTCCTTCGGAATGGACGCCGCCATGCGGAAAATTCCGAATGCGCTCGTTGCGGCAGGGGTATTGCTGGCGACGGCGCTTCATGGCTGCGCACCGGACGGCAGCGGGTGGTTCATCCCGGCGGTCGGCGCTTTGGCCGGCATCGCTTGCGCCATGCCGCTGTATGCGAGCGGCGCGATCGCCGCGGGCGACGCCAAGTGGTTCGCCGCGGCCGGCGCGTTCGCGGGGCCTGCCGGCGGGGCGGGACTAGTTCTCGGTTCCGTACTGGCAGCAGGAACCCTTGCGGCCTGTACGTTAGCGTTCTCCGGCACGTTCCGACGCCGCTGTTCGGAGTTCGCCGCAGGATGGTACATCCGAGCCGGTCGCAGCAAATGGAAGGCTCCGGCGGGTGTCGGAACGAAATTTCCGTTCCTGCTATGCGCGGGACCGGTCGCCGTCGTTTACGTGCTTTGGCGGTAGGTCAGGAGGTCCAATTCGGAGGTGAACATGCTTGACGGTGTGGGAACAGTCAGGACTTCGAGCATGGATCGACCCGAGCACGGGTCTCGAGCTCGTTGTGAGCAAGGAAGGCGGCTTGGCGCGGGAGGAGACGAATCGAGTGCAGATCGGCATGCTCGAACACAACGTTCTCGCCGGAACGTTACCGTTCCGCCACGAGTCGCGCGACGGCGACGTCGTCCTGCGATATTCGATCGCAGGCATGCGGCGGCTGCGTTCCGCGTTACGCGCGGAATCGCTGCGGGAGGAGCAGTGGGAAGGCTTGCTCGCGGGGATCTCGTTAGCGCTCCGGGAAGGGGAGGATTATTGTGTCCGGGAGACGGAGTATGTCCTCGACCCGGACTGGATTTGGGTGAAGCGAGACGTCCGCGACGTGAAGCTGATCGCGGTACCCGTTCGCGGCTTCGGGAATCCGGAGCGAGCTTGGCGACAGTGGAAGGCGTTGTTCGACTGTTTCGTCGAATGCGGCTTGCCGGAGCGCTGGAGGGAACGGCTTCGCCCCGCCCGGTGGGAGAAGGAAACCTTCACGCATCGATTATGGATGTCCGAAGCAGGGGAGCTTCGCGCTTCGGAGCCGGTCCGCGGCGGAGGGACGAACCGAGCTTACGAAGAGGAGGACGCGGCGCTGCCTTCGGATCGAAGGGAGGTGCCCAGGGAAGGAAACAGCGTCATCGGACAAGCGATCCAAGAGATCGAGGAAGGCGAGACGATGCGGTTTACCTCGCCGCGCATGACAAGCCGGGAGTGGGTCCGATTGTTGGCGGCGACGGTATGCTGCGTCGTATTCGTGTGGAAGCCGACGCTGCCGTCGCTGATCGTCGCGGTCCTCGGCTGCGTTCCGCTGGGGGTCACGCTGTATCGCCGTTATGTTCGGGAAGCCGAATCGGTCGGGGAACCGCCTCCGTCGCCTCAGCCGGCGGTTGCGGCGGCGTATGAGAGCCAGGCATCCGGATACGAATCGCATGTCATGCGAGAGACGGCCGCGTCGGAGCCGCTTGAACATCGTACAGTGATGTTAAGCGAGGCGCAAGAGACGGTGCTGCTGTCCGCGTTGACGCCGTCGAACGCGGCCCGGCTCGAGATCGCCTTCGAGTCCGACGAACGCGTCGAGACGGTTCGACTTTCGGACGGGCCGATGCGCTTCGGCCGCGGCCCGGCGGGCGTCGACGTGATGGTCGATCATATCGCCGCATCCCGGGTTCATCTGGAGTTCGACGTCGCGGATGGGCGTCTTCGCGCTTGCGACATGGGTTCTACGAACGGCACGTATTACTTGGACCGCCCTATGACGCCCCATGAGCGGTACGAACTGAAGGACGGCGATTTACTCAGGCTCCCCGGCGCCGTCATTCGGGTGATTTTGAAAGAGTAGACGAATACCGCGTTTTGTCGCAAGGCGGCAGAAGGCGGTATTTCGTTTTTCGTAAAGAGCGTTCGAAACCGAATATCGTCCCGACATTGCGGCGACGCTTTTCCATTTGATATGCTAAGAGATACACCTTTTGAAACAGGCGGGGAGTCGAAACGATATTGGAAACGTTGGAAGGGTTAGCTCGGCGCATCCTTCGGGAAGGGTGGTACCTCCCTTCCGCGCGGTTCGAGCCGTACGGCGGCGATGTCGCGGCGCGGGCGCGTTGGTCGCCGTTCTGGGCGGCGCCTGGCCTCCGCGAGGCGGTAGGCGCGATTGTCGAGCCGGTCGACCGAAAGGCGGTCGACCGGCTTGTCGACGCGGCCGTGCGAGCGCGTCTTTCTCCGAAGCTGCGGGACGAGGCGTTCCGCGCGCTGCATCCGCGGTACGGCGTGCCGCATACGCCGCTCGAGAAGTGGGCGTACGGGCTGCTTCAGGAAGACGGGGAACCGCCGACGCTGCCGGATTGGCTTGCGGACGACGTCGAGGAATGGCATCGCGCGGTCGAACGGGAAGCGTCCGTCGCTCCGGTTCGCGCGGCGTTCGCGCTGCTCGAGCCGGAAACGGAAGGCGAAGCCTGGCGTCTCGTGCCGGGGCTGCAGGCCGCCGACGACGAGCGGCTGTTCGTGCCCGCGCGCGACGTGTGGCGGCGTGCGGAACGCGACCCGGCGTTCGGCGGGCGCACGTTCCCCGACGCGCATGGCTCGTTAGCGCTTGGAATCGCGGCGGCGGCGGATCGATTCCCGCCGCTCGAGCGGCTTCGCGCCGCGGACGCGGGTTGCGCGCTGACGAAGGAGGAGGCGCTCGAGTTCCTCGAGTCGGGCGCGGCCGCGCTGGAGCGGCTCGGCTTCGCCGCGCTGCTGCCGACGTGGTGGGAGGCGCCGGAACCGCTCGAAGCGGCGGTCCATTACCGCGAAGCTACGATGTCGGCTGAAGGCTCGGGCGCGTCGTTCGAGAGCGGATTCGGCGCCGATGCCGCGACGGCGATCGGCTTCGATACGCTCATGGCGTACCGCAAGGAGTTGCTGCTCGGCGGCGCGCCGATCTCCGAGGCGGAGTGGAGGCAGCTGACGGAGCGGGATACGGCATTGCTGTTCCGCGAAGGCCGCTGGCTTCGGCTGCGAGCGTCGGACCGCCGGGCGGCGGCGCGCTTCTTCCGCGAGCCCCTCGAGGGCGAAGCGACCGCCGCGGATGCGCTGCGCGCGGCGCTCGCCGTCGAGACGTCCGCTGCGGTCGACGCGGAATCCGCGTCGGTGCCGGTTCGCCGCTGGAGCGGCGACGCGCGGCTCGAGCGGCTCGTCGCGGGGCTGCGCGACGCGAGCGGC
This sequence comes from Paenibacillus sp., assembly GCA_031181325.1. Taxonomy (GTDB): domain Bacteria; phylum Bacillota; class Bacilli; order Paenibacillales; family YIM-B00363; genus Paenibacillus_AE. Next base: position 43,343 of record JAPSKX010000014.1, on the reverse strand, counting down.
GGAGCCGCAGCCGCGATCGAACCGCCGGCGGCGCTGCAGGGCGAGCTGCGCGATTATCAGCGGCGCGGCTTCGCTTGGCTCGCGCGCATGCGGGAGCTCGGTCTCGGCGCGTGCCTCGCGGACGACATGGGCCTCGGGAAGACGGTGCAATGGATCGCGTACGCGCTCCACGTCGTCGCCCGGCGCGGGTCGGATGCGCCGCATCGCCCGCTGCTGCTCGTCTGTCCGACGTCCGTGCTCGGCAACTGGCAGCGCGAGCTGGAGCGTTTCGCGCCGAGTTTAACCGTCTATTTCCATTACGGGCCGGATCGCGCACGGACCGCGGCGGCGTTCCGCCAAGCGGTCGGCAGCGCCGATCTCGCGCTGACTTCCTATACGACGGCGCTGCGGGATCGGAAGCTGCTCGGGGCGACGTCCTGGGATGCAGTCACGCTCGACGAAGCGCAATACGTGAAAAATTCGGGAGCGCAGCTGACGCGATTCATCCGAACGCTGCCGTCCGCGCATCGGATCGCGCTGACGGGCACCCCGGTCGAGAACCGGCTGTCCGATCTATGGTCGATCTTCGAATTTATGAACCCCGGCTTCCTCGGCAGCGAGCGGGCGTTCCGCAAGGCGTTCGGCGAAGGCGCGGACCGCGCCGGCGCCGCGCCCGCCTCGGGGGAGCGGCTGCATCGCATCGTCCGTCCGTTCCTGCTGCGGCGCATGAAGTCGGACCCGGCCGTCATCGACGACTTGCCCGACAAGATCGAGCAGACGTCATACTGCGGCATGACCGAGCGGCAGGCCGCGTTATACACGTCGGCGCTCGAACGGATGGCCGATCAGCTGAAGCGGGCGGAAGGGATACGCCGCAGGGGCATCATCTTGTCGACGATTACGAGGTTAAAGCAAATCTGCAACGCGCCGGAGCAAGCGCTGCGCGAACGGTCGCTGCGCGCGGGCGCGTCCGGGAAGCTGCTCCGGCTCGAAGAGCTGCTGCAGGAGTCGCTCGAAGAAGGCGGTCGGTCCATCGTGTTCACGCAATACGCGACGATGGCGACGCTGCTGCAATCTTACTTGACCGAGCGGCTCGGCTGCGAGGTCGGGGTCATGATCGGCAAGACGCCGCGGAAGGAACGGGAGTCGCTCGTGGAACGGTTTCAGACGGCGGAGGACGGACCGAAGGTGCTGGTGCTGTCGCTGAAGACGGGCGGCTTCGGCCTCAACCTGACGCGGGCGAATCGGCTTGTGCATTACGACCGGTGGTGGAACCCGGCGGCGGAGCGGCAGGCGACCGACCGAGCGTATCGCATCGGGCAGACGCGCACCGTAGAGGTGTGGAAGCTCGTGACGAAGGGAACGCTCGAGGAGTCGATCGAGAAGCTGCTGGAGAGCAAGGAGCGGCTGGCGGACGATGTCATCGGCACGGGAGAGCAGTGGATCACCGAATACAGCGACGAACAGTTGAACGAGCTGCTGTCGCTTCGGCGGCTCGTCTTGTTGTCGGAAGAGGAGACCGCGCTCGACGCGAAGAGGGGGCGAAACCCATGACGGATCGACAGGATCTTACCGTCGCACGCGGCCGCGTGACCTGCGCCGGTAACGTCTCCGCGGAGGCGGCTCCCTATTGGGAAGTCCCCCCGGCGAGCGAAGAACGCGTCGACCGCGCCGCGAGAGCACTCGCGGCGGAGCCGGCGTTGGACGGAAGGTGGCGGGCCGGACTGGCGACGGAGGCCGAGCGCGACCGGCTCGGGGCCGGCGAGCAAGAATGGCGCTCCGGCTGCGACTGCGGACAGCGCCAGCCTTGTCGCCATGCGCAATCGCTTCTGTTCCGCTTCCGGCAAGAGGCCAAGCGCGATCCCTGGCTGTGGTGGGAAGCTGCCGGCGTCGACCGGGAGCGGATGACGGCGGCGGTCCGAACCCTCAGAGCCGAACTGGCGGGAGCGGCGTCCGAAGCGGATTCCGAAGCGGATGCCGCTTGGGAGGCAAGAGCCGTTAGGGAAGCCGCCGCACGCGCGGAGGGGCGCGCGGTGCCGTGGATGCTGCGCCGGACGACCGAGCCGGCGTTCTGGAATCGGGACGCGACGTTCGCGGAGTGGCTGCGGCCCATCGCGGACGCCGTCCGCGCAAAGGAGGAGCAAGATGACGCAGAGAGCGACCACGCGGTGGATCCGCACGTTCGTGAACGCACATAAGCTGTCGTCGTTTCAAGATAAATCGGCCGCGCTGCGGTCGGAACCGAACCCGTATTATTTGCTCGAGTGGCTCGTCGTGCCGAAGGATGCCGAGGCGGGCTCGGAGGACGATGCATTCTGGAGCGCTTGGGAAGGCGAACGAACCCCGGGCGCGGAGAAGGGCAGCCTTGTCGGCGTAGAGACGTGCTTCCGCGAGCAGCTGCCGGTCGAGCTGCTCGTCGGCGAGCCGCTCGCCGACGATGACGCCGCGCGGCTCGCCAGCGCCTTCGCCGATCTCGAAGGGCGCTACGGCGCGGCGCGCTGGGAGGCGGGCGTCGAGGCGCTCGTCGAACGGCTGCGCGACGCTGCGGAGCGGCGGTACCCGGCGTACGTCGAGGCGCTGCGCGAAGACATGGCGAAGCTCGACGAGGAGGCGGCTCGCCAGCTGGAGGAGTTGAAGGCGGAGGCGTCGGAGTACGAGGAAGGCGAGTTCGACCTCGACGCGGAGAAGCGGGCGGCCCAAGCGAAGTGGGACCGCAAGCGTCTCGAGCTGCCGGGGAAGGCGCTGCAGCGGCTCTATCCGGACGACGCGCTCGTCCGGTGTCTGGCGACGAGCGGCGTGCCGAAGCCGGCCGAGCGGGCGCTTGCCGCAGCCGAACGACTGCGCGCCGCACGGACGCATCCGGCGCGCCGGTGGGCCGAGGCGCTCGCCGCGGACGACGTCGAGCCGCTGCGCCGCGAGCTCGAGACGGCGGGCGGCGCGGCGAGCGCATGGCTCGCGGCGCACATGAGCCGCAGCGAGATGACGCGCGGCTGGCTGCCGATCGAGGAGCGGCAGCGCGCGGCGATTCGGTGGATCGCCGAAGCGGCCGAAGCGACCGATCCCACCGGTCCAACCGATTCGATCGAAGCGACTGAAGCGACTGAGACGTCGAAAGCCGGTCAAGCGGAAGCCCGAGACGATCGATGGATGAACGCCGCCTTCCGCGCTTCCGGATGGGAAGGGCAGCTCGGAAGGCCCGGCGTCGCGGACCGTACGCTGCACGCCTTCGTCTGGCGGGCGGCGCACGTCCCGGAGCGGCGCAAGCGGCTGCGAGAGGAGCTGATCCTGCAGCATTGGGGCGCCTTCTCGGAGCGCTTCCGCGAAGACGCGGCGGATGAGCGGTTCGAGGCCGTCTCTTGGGTGTTCCTGCTCGACCCGGAGAACGTGCAGCAGCGGCTCCTGCGGGGCGGAGCGGACCGGGCGGAGGAGTTCATCCGCAGGCTGTGCCTCTTATATGCGGAAGGCATCCGACGCGGGCTCGACGTCCGAATCGTCGTATCCTTGTACGCGTATTTGGCGAAACATGATAGAGAGGCGTTTTACTCCTTCGTACACGGCACGAAGTCGCTCGACGAAGCGCTGCCGATGATGGAGCTGCCGGCGCCGGAGCTGTCGCAGCTGTTCCGCGGGGAGGGCGTGCGCCAAGCGTCGGCACGGAGACATCTGCTGCAGCTGTTCTACGCTTACCTGGAGCGGCAGCCCGGGCCTCCGGCATCGCCGAAGAAGACGAAGGCGACGCCGAACGCGCCGGCCGACGCGCTGCAGAAGCTCGCGACGATTCTCGCCGCGGATAAGCGCGCGGCCGTCGTCGGTTGGCTGCACCGGCACGAACGCGATTGGCGCGACTGGGTCGGCGACAACCGGGAGCGCGGCGCGGCGCTTACGCGCCTGCTTCGCTTCCGCTGGATCGGCACGGCGGCCGAGCCGTCGGAGCAGCACCGCGCGGTAGAAGAGTGGCTGCAGCGGCACAGCGATTGGGTGCAGTTCGAGACGGACGCGAACGTGGAAGGCCAAGGCGTGACGTACGCGATCGCGAAGCCCGGCGCCATCGACGCGGAGACGGGCGAGGTGCTCGTCCGAGCGACGGTGCGCGCGGAGTGGTCGGACCGCCAAGAGATCGGCAAGCTGCTCGACGATTTGAAGTTGTTATAGCGACGCAATATCGTAAACCGCAAGCAACGAAACGGAGGTACACCCCTATGGATCCCTTGCTCGTCGGCATCGACTTCGGGACGACCAACAGCTCTGTGGCCGTGCTCGACCCGGTCGCGAACAAAGTGCACATGAAACGATTGGACGAAGGCGAGACGCCGTACCTCATCCGTACCATATTATCGAAAGCGACCGACGGCGACTGGCTGATCGGCAATCAAGCCGCGGCGCTCGGCAAGCTGCGCGACCGCTCCGTGCTGTCGCTCAAGACGGAGCTTCGCCGCAATCCGGACTTCAAGCTGCGCGTGGACGGCGACGACGTACCGCTCGTCGAATGCATCTCGCGCTTCCTCCTCGAATTGCTGGAGGAAGCGGGCATTCCGGAGCCGGAGACGATCGATCGGCTCGCGCTGAGCGTGCCCGTGAACTACGACGACCGGCGTAAAGCGCTGATGGAGCAGGCAGCCGTCAACATCGGCATCGAACCGAGCCGCATCTGGTTCCTCGACGAGCCGGTGTCCGTCCTGTGGGATTGCCGCATCATTCCGTCCCGCTATGCGCTCGTCTTCGACTTCGGCGGCGGCACGCTCGACATGGCGATCATGGACAAGGAAGCGTCGGAGAAGCACCGGCAAGCGATCGTGCATCATCCGTACTTCGACCCCGAGGACAACGACAGCAACCGGTACCACGGCAAGGTCGTGACGAAGCTCGGGCTCGACCTCGGCGGCGACGATCTCGACGATTGTCTCGTGAAGCTGTTCGTCGAGCGGGGCAAGGCGCAGGGCAATCCGGTATGCGATTCGATCGCGCTCGAGCTGTTCGAGGACCCGGAGCGACTCCACAAGCTGAAGTCGCATCCGCAGTACACGTTTTATTACCAGATGAAGTCGATCGCCGAGGGAGTGAAGCGCAGGCTGTCGACCGAGGAATCGGTGACGGTGGACGTGCCGCCGCTGATGCCGGGCGTCGATCAAGGCATCAAGGACGTGACGATCACGGCCGAGCAGTTCTACCTTGCCACCGAGAAGCCAAGGGAGATCCTGATGAAGGGGCTGACGGAGCTCGCGCAGCGGTTCAACGAAGCGACGCGGCTGACCCGGCGCGACATCGGCGCCGTCCTGCTGTCCGGCGGCAGCTCCCTCGTTCCGTTCGTGCCGGACGTGCTCGAGGAGCTGTTCCCGAACGCCCGCATCGTCTGGGACGAGGAGCATCTGCAGACGCGCATCGCCCGGGGCAATGCGCGGTACACGCGCAGCGAGGACGAGTGGATCGTCGGCGACGTCGTGAACGCGTCGATCGGCATCTACAACCATGCCGGCAAGGAGACGATCGAAATTATCTCGGCGGACGACACGTACCCGATCAAGAAGCAGAAGCGCGTCGCGACGACGAAGCCGAATCAGTCGAAGATCGAGATCGCGCCGATGGTGAAGGCCCAGGGGAGCGATCGCTACGAGCCGCTGCAGAAGTACGGCCGGCCGATTCTATGGCGCATGAACATTCGGGCGCACCCCGGCACGCACGACGTGAATCGGCTGACGATCACGTATGCGATCGACAAGTCGCAGCGGCTGCGCGTGTCCGCGTACGACAATTTATTCAAGTCCGAGATCGGCGTCGAGGAAGTCGAGCTCGCCGATTCGGGCTGGAACGTCCGCTTGGATCGAAAATGACCCCGAAGGAGGCGCTCATCGCCTTATGAACGAACCGACACCCGTCACCCCGCCGGAATACGACAGAGCGTATACGCTCGGCTGGTTGCAACGGCTGCTAACGACCCCGAGCCCGACCGGGTTCACGCACGACATCCTGCGCCTGCTCGAGGCGGAGACGGCGCGGCTCGGCTTCCGCATGGAACGTATCGCGAAGGGCGGCGGCTTCGTCCGCGTCCCGGGAACGGCAGGCGGACCGGCGCTCGCCGTCAGCGGTCACGTCGACACGCTCGGCGCGATGGTCCGTTCGACGAACGACGACGGCACGCTGCGGCTGACGCCGCTCGGCGGGTATATGCTGCAATCGATCGAAAACGAATACTGCCACGTCCACACCCGCGACGGGAAGACGTATTCCGGCACCGTCTTGCCGAAGAAGGCGTCGGTGCACGTGTACGCGGACGCCCGCGATCAGAAGCGCGACGAGGAGCATTATGTCGTACGCCTCGACGAGACGGTCGCAGGCAAGGACGACGTCAAGGCGCTCGGCATCGAGACGGGCGATTATATTTCGTTCGATCCGCGCGCCGTCTTCCTCGACAACGGCTACATCAAGTCGCGACACCTGGACGACAAAGCCGGCGTCGCGGCCATGTTCGCGCTGCTCGAGGCGATGTCCCGCACGGGCGCGCGGCCGCGGCGCGATGTGATCTTTTTCTTTTCCAACTACGAAGAACTCGGCCACGGCTCGGCTTACGTTCCCGGCGGAGCGGAGGAGATGATCGCGGTCGACATGGGCGCGATCGGAGACGACCTCGCCTGCACCGAGCGGGACGTATCGATCTGCGCGAAGGATTCGACGGGGCCGTACGACTACGGGATGACGAACCGGCTCATCGCGCACGCGAAGCGGCTCGGCATCCGGTACGCCGTCGATATATATCCGCGTTACGGCTCCGACGCGTCCGCCGCGCTAAGCGCCGGACAGAACATCCGCGCCGCGCTGATCGGCCCTGGCGTCGCCGCCTCGCACGCCATGGAACGGACGCACGAGGACGCGATCCGCGGCACGTATATGCTGCTCGCCGCGTACGCGCTGGAGTGAAGGCGTGAGCGGAGCCATCCCCGACGTCGATGAACGGGAGCTCATTCGACGCCGTTTCCGCAGCGAAACGCCCTTCGCCGTATATTTCTATACGCCTCTGTGCGGCACGTGCAAGCTCGGCGAGAAGATGCTGCTCGTCGTTCGCGCCATGTCGCCGGAAGCGGCCGTCGTCAAGGCGAACGTCAATTTCATGCCCGCCGTCGTACAAGATTGGAAGATCGAGAGCGTGCCGTGTTTGACCTTCGTCGACGAGAAGCGCATCGTCGAGAAGCTGTATACGATGCGCTCCGTCGAGTTTTTGCTGCAGCGCGTGAGGGAACGTCTGGGGACGTGACATACATAACTCCTCCCGTCGTATGGCCTCATAGCAATAGCGAGGAGCGCGCGAAGTCGCTCGTACGCGGTATCTCGGAACGGTACGATTTTCGCGAGGTCGTCGTCTCGGATATGGGCCCCGTCATCGGCACCTATGCGGGAGAAGGCGGGTTGTTGATATCGTATTAGTCGGAAGGAGGAAGAAGCATGAACGTCGGTGATTTGGTGATCGCGAAATATAAGAGCGGGGAATACGTCGGCGAGCTGATTCAGCTGGAGCGCCCGAAGGCGAAGGTGCGCATGCTCGCCGTACGCAAGCATCCTACGCAAGGAGACCTGCACCATCCGGAACAGGCGGACGTGGCGTTCTTCCACGAGCGGCGGGCGCTCTCGTATCGGGAAGTGGCGAACGTATTCGCTTCCGAGCTGGAGCCGTACGACGGCGCGGAAGCGCCCGATTACCGCGCGTCCCTCGAGGCCGCGCTCCATGCGGAGATCGCGGCCATGGAAGCGCGCGGCGACGCGTTCGGACGCCGCTGCCGGGCGGCGCTGGAGAAGCTGAAACAGGATTATTTCGGAGGGTAACGCCCGATGCGCCGGCGTCGGCGACGAGATTTACTCCGCGACCGTCCGCTCGAACTCCTCGCGGATCGCTTGCAGCGTCGCGGGAGAGGAGGCGCATTCGTACGCCGTCGCCGCGAGCGCCTTGGCGCCGAGGAGCATTCCTTCGAACGCGCGGTCCTTCATCGCGGCGTCGCGGAATTCGATCGTGTGCAGCGCGTATTTCTCGTCGACGACCTGGACGAACGGATGGGCGGCGGGGCATTGCAACGATACGTTGCCGAGGTCGAGCGAGCCGTGGTCGTCGCCGCGCAGGATGCTCGACTCCGGGACGCCGAGCTCGACGAGCGCCGCGGTGAAGGCGTTCGACAACGTCTCGTTCGTTCGCAGCTCGTCATAGGAGAACTCGTAGTTGGACATCTCCAACGTACAGCCCGTCATCAGCGCCGCGCCTTCCGCGACGCGCTTCACTTTGTCCGCCAGCTCGTTCGTATACGCCCGCGTCGCCGCGCGAACGTAGAAATCCGCGCAGGCATAGTCCGGGATCACGTTCGGCGCCTTGCCGCCGTTCGTGATGACGCCGTGGATGCGCGCGTCCGGCTTCGTCTGCTGGCGCAGCGCGTTGATGCCGTTGAACAGCTGCAGCACGGCGTCCAGCGCGTTAACGCCGTCCTCGGGGTTGGCGGCGGCGTGCGCGGTCTTGCCGCGAAATTCGAATCGAAGCGCGTCCATCGCCATCGACGAGCCGGACTTCTCGAAGGCGTAATACGGATGCGCCATGAGCGCGAAGCTGCAATCCCGGAACAGGCCGGCTTCTGCCATAAGCACCTTAGCGCCTTTGGTTTCTTCGGCGGGGGTGCCGTACACGCGGATTTTGCCGCCGATCCGATCTAACGCGGCCGAGAGCCCGACGGCCGCGGCGACGCTCATCGAGCAGATGAGATGGTGGCCGCAGGCGTGGCCGATGTCCGGCAGCGCGTCGTATTCGGCCAGGAACGCGATCGTCGGCCCGGGCTTGCCGGAGTCGAGCTCCGCGATGAAGGCCGTCGGGAGGCCGAGGGGATGTCTACGAATCGCGAAGCCATAGCTTTCGAGCGCGACGGTCAACGTCTCGCAGGCGAAAAATTCCTCGTTGCCGAGCTCGGGCCGCGCGCCGATCGCGCCGGCGACGGCGCGAATGCGGGGAGCGATCTCGTCGATGCGGGAGAGAACGGTAGATTTCAAGCGCAACATTCCTTTCGTGGTGCGAGTCTGAATCTGGAAGCGTTATGTATGGAATTATAGCATAACGCGAGGCGCGATTCCGATGTCCGCGGGCTCGTTCGCGGGGGAGACAAGATTGGACAAACGTTCCCGAATGTGGCACGATGATGGATGGGAATGAACAATAGGAGGATGAACGATGTCAGAGAATCAAGCTGGGGGCAAAGGGAAAATCATACTGCCGTGGGTATTGTTCGCGGCGACCGCGATCGGTTTCGGCGCTTACGCGGCGGTGCAAGCGAACGAACCGAACGTATCGACGGGCAACGTCGGCGAAGAAGCCGTCGCGACGGTCGACGACGAGAAAATTACGGCGAACGAAGTATACCAGCTGATGCTGGATCAAGTCGGATCGCAAGCGGTCGAGCAGCTGATCCTCGAGCGTCTTCTCGACAAAGAGGCCGCGAAGCAAAACGTAGCGCTCACCGACGCGGACTACGACGCGGAAATCAACAAAATCAAAGAGGCGCGGTCTTGGGACGATACGACGTTCAATCAACAGCTCGAGAGCGCGGGCTTGACGTTGGACGAGCTGAAGAAACAAATGAAACCGCAGCTGCAGCTGACGAAGCTCGTCGAGCCGCAGATTCAAGTGACGGACGAGGAGCTCCAGACGTATTACGACGAAAACAAGACGCAATACGAAACGCCGGAGCAGGTGAAGGCGTCTCACATCTTGGTCGAGAACAAGGCAGAAGCGGAAGAACTGCTCGCGCAAATTAAGGGCGGCGCGGACTTCGCGGAGCTCGCCAAGGAGCATTCGAAGGACCCGGGCAGCGCGGCGCAAGGCGGCGATCTCGGCTTCTTCGGCAAGGGACAGATGGTCGCTCCGTTCGAAGAGGCGGCGTTCGCCCTCGAGATCGGCGAAGTAAGCGACATCGTCGAATCCACGCACGGCTTCCACATCATTAAGCTGGTGGAGAAGAAGGCGGCGACGACGGCGACGTTCGAAGAGAAGAAAGAAGAAATCCGCGAGACGGTATTCCAGCAGAAGCTCGGCGAGCGGACGTCGGCGTACGTCGAAGAGCTGCGCTCCGCGGCGAAAATCGAAAATTCGTTGGCGACGGAAGAGACAGCCGCTTCCTAAACCGACCCAGAAACCGACGGATTCCGTCGGTTTTTTTGTATATTCGAGGCAGCGCCAACTTTTTCTATTGATCTAAGGGCATGGTATAATGAGGAACGGATTTCGGGAATACGATGGGGCGAAAGGCGGGATTTCCATGTCCTTGCGGGAGATGAGCATCGTGCCGGGCGCTGCGCTCGAAGGGCGCATCGAAGAAGTGCGCGAGTTGGAGGCTTCCGGAACGGAACGGTACGGCATCGTGAAGGACCGGGAAACCGGAGAGCATTATTTGCATTATCGATACATTCATCGGGACGTCGCGGCCGGAGGCGCCGAATTGGCATACCACCAGCTGCTGCCGCTCGAGACGGACGAAGTGCTCGATCTGCTGTTTGCCGGCGGCGCGTACCGGTACCCGGACGCGTGGCGCAAGCCGTATTTGCGCAACGGGCCGAACGAGCAGTACGTGTGGTTCGACCCTTCTCCGGCGCACGAAGCGGAGGAGGCCGAACGGGAAGCGGAACGCATTCGGCAGACGCTGCTCGCCTTCAAGCGCAAAGGCGATTTCGCCGCCGCCGACGTGGCGCGCTTGTTCCGGGAATTGGACGCCGAGCAAGATAAAGAGTCGTAAGGAGCGAGGATCGTGAACGAACAGACGTTGGCGTTATTCAAGAGCTTGACCGAGATGGCGGGCGCGCCGGGCTTCGAGCAGGACGTTCGCAAGTTTCTGCGAGGGCGGCTGGAGCCGTTGTCCGAAGAGATCGTGACGGATCGGATCGGCAGCTTGTTCGGCAAGAAGACGGGACGAGCGGACGGGCCGGTCGTCATGGTCGCCGGCCATATGGACGAGGTCGGCTTCATGGTGACGGGCGTAACGGAGAAGGGCATGGTGAAGTTCGCGCCGCTGGGCGGTTGGTGGAGCCAGGTGCTGCTCGCGCAGCGCATGCAGATTCAGACGAAGCGCGGGCCGATCGTCGGCGTCGTCGGGTCGACGCCGCCGCATCTGCTGGACGAGGCGACGCGGAACAAGCCCGTCGATATCGGGCAGATGTTCCTCGATATCGGCGCGGACGACCGCGCGGACGCGGAGGCGCTCGGCGTCGTCGTCGGCCAGCCGATCGTGCCGATCTGTCCGTTCACGCCGCTGGCCAATGCGAAGAAGATCCTGGCGAAGGCGTGGGACAATCGATACGGCGTCGGCCTTGCGATCGAGCTGATGGAGGCGCTGCAGGGCGCTTCGCATCCGAACGTCGTGTATGCCGGCGCGACGGTGCAGGAGGAGATGGGGCTGCGCGGCGCGGAGACGGCGTCGCGCCTCATCGACCCCGACATCGCGTTCGTGCTCGACGCGAGCCCGGCGAACGACGCGTCCGGCGACAAGTCGGCGTTCGGCCAGCTCGGCAAGGGCGCGCTGCTGCGGGTGATGGACCGCACGATGATTACGCACCGGCTCATGGTCGAGTACGTGCGCGATACGGCGGAGACGCATCGGATCCCGTATCAATATTTCATCTCGCCGGGCGGCGGGACGGACGCGGGACGCGTGCACTTGTCCGGAACCGGCGTGCCGACGGCGGTCGTCGGCATTCCGGCGCGGTATATCCATACGGCGGCGGCGATCGTCCATGTGGACGATTACGCGGCGGCGAAGGAATTGCTCGTGAAGCTCGTGACGTCGTGCGATCGATCGACGGTCGAGACGATACTTAGGAACGAGTAGCCGACGAATGGTAAGCAATCAGCGATATCGATGAGCGGGATCGAAGAGGGGGACGACGATATGTCGATGGAGAAGCCGAGGTACAAGCCTTACGGCTCGCCGCTGTCGGGCGGCGCGCGCAAGTTGATGCTGCTGGGGTCGGGTGAGCTCGGCAAGGAGGTCGCGGTCGAGGCGCAGCGGCTCGGGGTCGAGACGATCGCGGTCGATCGGTACGAGGGAGCGCCGGCGTTCGCCGTCGCGCATCGTTCCTACGTCATTAACATGCTGGACGGCACAGCGCTGCGCGAGCTGATCGAGCGGGAGAAGCCGGACCTGATCGTGCCGGAGATCGAAGCGATCGCGACGCCGACGCTCGTCGAGCTGGAACGAGAAGGGTTCGTCGTCGTGCCGACGGCGAACGCCGCGCGGCTTACGATGGACCGGGAAGGCATTCGCCGGCTCGCCGCGGAGACGCTCGGTCTCCCGACGGCAAGATACGCGTTCGCCGATTCGCTCGAGGAGCTGCGCGCCGCCGTCGCGGACATCGGCACGCCGTGCGTCATTAAGCCGATCATGAGCTCCTCCGGCAAGGGGCAGTCCGTCTGCAAGACGCCGGGAGACGCGGAGGCGTGTTGGAATTACGCAATGGAAGGCGGCCGGGCGAAGCGGGCGCGCGTCATCGTGGAGGAGTTCATTGCGTTCGACTCCGAGATTACGCTGCTGACGGTTCGCTCCGTGTCCGGCACGGCGTACTGCGCGCCGATCGGCCACGTGCAGAAGGACGGCGACTACATCGAATCCTGGCAGCCTCATGCGATGACGGAGGCCCAACGGCTCGAGTCGCAGCGCATCGCGAAGGCGGTTACGGATGCGCTCGGCGGATATGGCTTATATGGCGTCGAGCTGTTCCTCGCGCCGGACAAGGTGTATTTCAGCGAAGTATCGCCGCGCCCGCACGACACGGGTCTGGTCACGCTCGGCACGCAGGACTTATCCGAATTCGCCCTGCACGTGCGGGCGATACTGGGGCTGCCGGTGCCGACGATCCGGCTGCTGACGCCCGGCGCGTCGCGGACGCTGAAGGCGGTTGACGAACGCGACGCATTCGTCGTCGCCGGCGTCGACGCGGCGCTCGCGCTGCCGCATACGCAGGTGCGCGTCTTCGGCAAGCCGACGACGCTGCCGGGGCGGCGCATGGCGGTCGCGATCTCGACCGCCGACACGGTCGAAGACGCCCGGGCGATAGCAGGCGACGCGGCGGGGCTGCTGCGAATCGAATAGAGAGGCGCGACGAAGGTCGTATGTACGGCAGGGGAAACCGCCGTACATACGGCTTTTTTCGTTGCGACGGCGATGGAGCGTATCCTCCGATTCGAAAATGACTTCGCCTCCGCAGGTTTTGATCCGCCCTTCGCGACGTATGATAGGAATATATGGCTTAGCGATCGCAGCATATACGCACCAATGGCAAAGGAGGGGGCGCACATGAAGTCGTCGCAAGCGATTATCGAGACGACCGAACGGCTCGGGGCGCGCAACTATCGGCCGATCCCGGTCGTCGTCGAGCGGGCGGAGGGCGTGTGGGTTTACGACCCCGAGGGGAAGCGGTACATGGATATGCTGAGCGGCTATTCCGCGCTCAACGCAGGGCATCGCCATCCGAAAATAATCCAGGCGTTGAAGGATCAAGCCGACAAGGTGACGCTGACGTCGCGCGCGTTCTATAACGAGCCGCTGGCGCGGTTGTACGAACGGTTGTCGGCGTATACGGGCAAGTCGACGATCCTGCCGATGAACACAGGGACGGAAGCGGTGGAGACGGCGCTCAAGGCGGCCCGGCGGTGGGCGTACGAGGTCAAGTATGTCGCGAACGACGCGGCGGAGATCGTCGTCGCAAGCGGCAACTTCCACGGCCGGACGATCGCGGTGACGTCGTTCTCCTCCGATCCGGCGTATCGCCGCGGCTTCGGCCCGTTCACGCCGGGCTTTCGCATCGTGCCCTACGGCGATCTGGAGGCGCTGCGCGAGGCCATCGGTCCGAATACGGCGGCGTTCCTCGTCGAGCCGATTCAAGGCGAGGCCGGCATCGTCATCCCGCCCGACGGCTATCTCCGCGAGGCGGCGCGTCTCTGCAAGGAGCGGGGCGTCTTGCTGCTCGCGGACGAAATTCAAACCGGCTTCGGCCGCACCGGCCGCAGGTTCGCCTGCGATTGGGAGGGCGTTACGCCGGATCTTTACATTATGGGCAAGGCGCTCGGCGCAGGCGTCCTGCCCGTATCGGCGGTCGCGGCGGACGAAGACGTGCTCGGCGTGTTCGAGCCGGGCTCGCACGGTTCGACGTTCGGCGGCAATCCGCTCGCCAGCGCGGTCGCCGTCGCGGCGCTCGACGTGATCGAGGAAGAACGCCTCGCGGAGCGGTCGGCTTCGCTCGGCGAAGCGTTCTTGCGGCGCCTTCGGACGCTGCGTCATCCCGCGATCCGCGAAGTACGCGGACGAGGGCTCTTGATCGGGCTGGAGCTGGACCGGAGCGCGCGGCCGTATTGCGAGGCGTTGATGGAGGCAGGGCTCTTATGCAAGGAGACGCACGAGAACGTCATCCGCTTCGCGCCGCCGCTCGTCGTCGAGGCGGAGGAGCTGGACTGGGCGTTCGAACGGATCGAGGAGGCGCTGCGTTCCGATTAAGGGGAGGAGAGGATCGTCTATGACCATGATTCCATATTCGCCGGAGCCGTTCACGGATTTCTCGAATGCGAAGGAAGCGCAGGCGTACGAGGCTGCGCTCGCGAAGGCGCAAGGCGAGCTCGGCCTTGACGTGCCGCTCGTCGTCGGGGGCCGGCGCATCGCGACGCCGCGGACGACGGCGTCGATCAATCCGTCGCGTTCGTCGGAGACGGTAGGTATCGTCGCGAAGGCGGATCGCTCCCATGCAGACCAAGCGATGGAGGAGGCGCACGAGACGTTCCGGTCCTGGTCGCGGGTCGGCCCGGAGGCGCGCGCGGCGGTGCTGTTCAAGACGGCGGCGCTGCTCCGAAGGCGCAAACACGAATTCAGCGCATGGCTGACGATCGAAGCCGGCAAGGTGCGCGCCGAAGCGGATGCGGATACGGCCGAGGCGATCGACTTCCTGGAATATTACGGACGTCAGATGATCGCCCTCGCGAGGCGGTCCGACGAGACGCTCGTACCGTTGCCCGGGGAGATGAATCGGCTCGACTATATCCCGCTCGGCGTCGGGGTCGTCATCCCGCCGTGGAACTTCCCGCTGGCGATCATGGCCGGCATGACGGTCGCTTCGGTCGTCGCGGGCAATACGGTCGTCTTAAAGCCGGCGAGCGCGACGCCGGTCATTGCGTACAAGTTTTACGAGCTGCTCGAAGAGGCCGGCTTGCCGCCGGGCGTCGTCAACTTCGTGCCCGGCAGCGGCGCGGACATCGGCGACTTCCTCGTCGCGCACCGGCTGACGCGCTTCATCGCCTTCACAGGCTCGCGGGACGTCGGCCTGCGCATCCACGAGCTGTCCGCGAAGCTCGTTCCCGGTCAAAACTGGCTCAAGCGGTACATCGCCGAGCTGGGCGGCAAGGATTCTATCGTCATTGACCGTGACGCCGATCTCGAGGCGGCCGCGCAAGCGATCGTCGCTTCGGCGTTCGGTTTCTCCGGGCAGAAGTGCTCCGCTTGCTCGCGAGCGATCGTCCACCAAGACGTATATGACGAGGTGCTGGATCGATGCGTCGAGCGGACGCGGGCGCTGAAGGTCGGGGACGCCGCGGACGCCGCAAGCGACACCGGACCGGTCGTCGATCGTGCCGCGTACGAGAAAATCAAAGGATACGTCGAAGTCGGGAAAAGCGAAGGGCGACTGTTGACCGGCGGCGGGATGCCCGACGCCGACCGAGGGTTCTACATCGAACCGACGATTTTCGCCGATGTCGCGCCGGACGCGCGGATCATGCAAGAGGAAATTTTCGGTCCGGTGCTGGCGTTCGCGAAGGCGACCGACTTCGACCATGCGCTCGACATCGCGAATAACACGGAATACGGATTGACGGGCTCCGTCTTTACGCGAGACCGCGCGCAGATCGAACGGGCGCGGGCGGCGTATCACGTCGGCAATTTGTATTTCAATCGCAAGTGCACCGGCGCGATCGTCGGCGTGCATCCGTTCGGCGGCTTTCACCTGTCGGGCACCGATTCGAAGGCGGGGGGACCGGATTACTTGCTGCAATTCACGCAGCCGAAGCTGAGCTCGGAGAAACTGTGACGAAAGCGGGGAGAGGCGGATGTCATGGGATTCGATGATGCGCGGCGCCGTACTGTCGGTCGCGGGCAACGGGGCGGTCCGGGCGTTCTTCCGAAAGTACGGCATGCGGCTCGGCGTCGCGCGCTTCGTCGCGGCGGAGGAGCTGGAAGGAACGTTGGAAGCGGTGCGGCGGCTGAACGAACAAGGGCTGCTCGTTACGCTCGATTATTTGGGGGAGAGCGTCGCGGAGCCGAAGCTTGCGGAAGAAGCGGCCGAGCAGGCCGTTCGCGTGCTGCGTAGAATCGAGGAAAGCAAGCTGAACGCGAACGTGTCGGTGAAGCTGACGCAGCTAGGGCTCGGCATCGATTCGAAGCTGTGCGAGGCGCTCATGACTCGCATTCTGACGGAAGCGCAGCGCACCGGCAACTTCGTGCGAATCGACATGGAGGATTCCTCGGTGACGCAGGCGACGATCGACCTGTTTCGGAAGCTGCTCGCCAGATACGGCCGCAAGCGGGTGGGCCTCGTGCTGCAATCGTACTTATACCGCACGGAAGCGGATCGGAAGCTATTAGGCGCCCTCGGCGCCAATCTGCGCATCGTGAAGGGCGCTTATAAGGAACCGAAAAAAGTCGCGTTTCCGAACAAGAAGGACGTCGACGACAGCTACGTCCGACTCGTCGAATCGCATCTGTCGCAAGGCTGTTATACGGCCGTCGCCACGCACGACGAACGGATCATCGAGAAGGTCGTCGCGTTCGCGAAAGATCAAGGCATCGCGAGGGATCGGTTCGAGTTCCAGATGTTATACGGTATCGCGACATCGCTGCAGCTGCGCCTCGCGCAGGAGGGGTATCGCGTTCGCGTCTACACGCCGTTCGGCGAAGCGTGGTACCCGTATTTCGCGCGGCGAATCGCGGAGCGGCCGGCGAACGTCTGGTTCGTGGCGAAGGGGTTGTTTCGTTCGTAAATCATTTCCAAGAGGAAGGACTTCTATATGGAGAAGACGAAAACATGGAGAAGACGAAAACGATCTCGCTGATCGGCGTGCCGATCGATCTCGGCGCGGACCGGCGCGGCGTCGACATGGGCCCGAGCGCCCTCCGCGTCGCTTCGCTCGCGCCGCGGCTCGAGCAGCTGGGGCTTACGGTGATCGACGAGGGCGATCTGGTCGTTCGCAGACCGAACGGGTACGGCGAATACGGACCGAAGCTGAAGTTTCTCGAGGAGATCGGCCGCGTCTGCGACGAGCTGCACCGGGAGGTCGCCGCCGCCGTCGGGCGAGGGAGGTTCCCGCTCGTCATCGGCGGCGACCACAGCCTCGCGTTCGGCACGATCGCCGGCGTGATGCAGCATAAGCGCCGTCTCGGCGTCATCTGGTTCGACGCGCACGCGGATCTGAATTGCGCGGGGACGTCGCCCTCCGGCAACATTCACGGCATGTCGCTCGCGATCGCCCTCGGGCGCGGTCATCCGCGGCTCACGTCGATCGATCCGGGCGAGCGGGAGCTGATCCGGGAGCTCGGGATCAAGGTATTTTCAATGCACGACATCGACCGTCTCGGCATGACCCGCGTCATGGAGGAGGCGATTCGGATCGCCGCGGACGGGACCGACGGCGTACATCTCAGCCTCGACGTGGACGGGCTCGATCCGGAGGAAGCGCCGGGCGTCGGCACCCCGGTCATCGGCGGCATGACGTATCGGGAGGGGCATCTCGCGATGGAGCTGCTGCTGGAGGCGGGCTGCGTCGTCAGCGCGGACGTCGTCGAGGTGAATCCGACGCTGGACCATCGGAACAAGACGGCGAAGGTCGCCGTCGAGCTCGTCGCGTCGTTGCTCGGCGAGCGGATACTGTAGCGTTAATAAAAATCGCTCACCGCCTCGGAAAAAAAAGGTGTGGGCGGTTTTTCATTTTTTTTGGCGGGAACAAGCCCATTTTTCCCGGCACTGAATACGATGAAGTAACATGCTGGGCTTGGGGGAATCCGATATGACCAATCCGATCAAGTTGACCGCCGTCGGAGATTCGCTGACCTTCGGCACCGGGGCGCCGGAGCGGAAGGGCTTCGTCTGGGTCGTGCAAGAGCTCTGGCGGTCGGGGAGGCCGCTCGACGTCGTGCACCGCAATTACGGCGTCGTCGGCGCGACGACCGCCGAGACGCTCGAGCGGCTGCTGGCGAACGGCGAGCTGCGCCGCGCGGTCGCCTCGGCCGACGTCGTTACGTTAACGGCCGGGGGGAACGACCTGATCCGCGCGGCGATGCGGATGTACATTCAAGGGGAGACCCGGTCGATGAAGCCGGGGATGCGCGCATTCGCGCTGGCGTATAAGGATCTTCTCGGAGAGCTGGTCGCGGTGCACCGGACGATGGAGCGAGACGACGCGCGCGTCGTCGTGACGGACTGCTACAACCCGTTCCCGCAGGTGCGCGATGCGGTGCTCTGGATCAACTTCGTCAATCGCTGCATTCATCGTTGTGCGGCTTCCTACGGCGGCAAGGTGCTCGTGGCGCGCTCGTACGACGCGTTCCTCGGCCGGGAGGCGCATCTGTTCGCGGACGACGGCGTCCATCCGAACGAGCAGGGACATGCGGTGCTCGCGGCCTGCGTCGCGGAGGCGTTGTCTTCTTACGCGGAGGGCTGGTGAGCGGCGCCGTCGCGCTTTCGTTGAATTGTGTCGCCGGATTGCCTACAATATAGAAGAATTCGCAATCCGGCGATCGATGGGGAGGGACACCGAAATGGCGGACGTTCGAACGGCGGAGCCGCGCAACGCGGACGTCGTGCCGCCTTGCCCGATTTGCGGCTTCGCGATGAAGTGGTGGATGGCGAAGTGGAAGTGTTTCAACTGCGGCCAATGGAGCGGCTGCTGCGGGGACGAGACGAGCGATCCCGGCGGATTATGGTGCGAGGCACCGACACAACGAAAGGGCGGATGATCGATGACACACTATCGAGAAATTACGACGGAAGCGCAATGGACCGAGGCGTTGGAAGCGTCGGCGGACAAGCCGTTGCTCGTGCTGAAGCACAGCACGCGCTGCCCGGTCAGCAGCGCTGCGCTCGAAGAATATGAAGACTACTTGAAGGACCGACCGGCGGAAGGCATCGACTACGCGCTCGTGAAGGTGATCGAATCGCGTCCGGTATCGAATAAGATCGCGGAAGATTTGAACGTGAAGCACGAATCGCCGCAGATCATTCTCGTGAAGGACAAGGCGAAGTATTGGGCGACGTCCCATTGGTCCGTCACGAAGAAGCATATCCGCGCGGTGCTCGACTGATGCGCGGCGCGCCGTTCCGGATCGGGGTCGTCTCCGACACCCATATGTTCTCGCGCGGCGCGAAGCTTCCCGACGCGCTTGTCGAAGGGCTTCGCGGCGTCGATCTGCTGCTGCATGCGGGCGACTTCACCGATCCGGCGGTCGTGCCGCTGCTTGAACGTATCGCGCCGCTGGAGGGGGTCGCCGGCAACAACGACGGGATGGACATCGTGCGCCGATTCGGCTACCGCAAGGTCGTCGAGGCGGGCGGGCGCCGCATCGGGCTCGTCCACGGCCACGAAGGCCCCGGCCGATCGACGGAAGCGAAAGCGTCGATCGCCTTCCGGGACGAGCCGGTCGATATCGTCGTGTTCGGCCACTCGCACGTCCCCCATTACGAGCGGTCGCCCGACGGCGCGCTGCTGTTCAACCCCGGCTCGCCGACGGATAAGCGGCGGCAGCCGCAGTATTCGTACGGCTTGATCGAGATCGGGGATCGCATCGAAGCGGTTCATCGATTCTATGACGACAAATCTTGAAGTCTCCGCTCCCAGGAGGCTTTTTTACTGCCGCGATATGGTAAAATAGAAGAGCGAACGACGGAGCTACCTGGCGCGTCCGGTCTGCGGCGGCGCAGGCTTCTCTTCGTATTGCAAGCATGGCTGGCCGGACGAGGAGAGCACCGTGGCGCTCGGCATTTGCGCCGTCTTGAAGCCGTAGGCTCTGCAGCCGCGCGGGTATTGGGGCTCCCATGTGACGTAGTAATGTTTGCACCTCATGCAGTTGATGCGTTTGGATTCCGTCATGCGTGTTCCTCGCAATTATCAGTAGTATTTATATAGTAAAGGAGAGAGACTTCCGTGTCTACCGGACCGATCGTGACCGACAAGGACGTACTCGACATGTTAGACGCCTTATTGCAAGAGAATCGCTCGTTCGATTGGGATTCGTTTTACAACGATCGGGGCCGCGGGGTCCCGTTCTTCCGGAACGTGCCGGACGAACACGCGGTGCAATGGGTCGGGTCGGGAACGCTCAAGCCCGGCAGAGCGTTGGACCTCGGGTGCGGTCCGGGCCGGAACGCCGTGTACTTCGCGACTCAGGGCTTCCAGGTGGAGGCGGTCGATTTATCGGAGGAGGCGCTTCGATGGGCCCGCGAACGAGCGCGAGAACGCAATGCCGCCGTCACGTTCCTGAAACAGGATCTCTTCGAGCTGGAGCTCGACGAAGGCGCCTACGATCTCGTTTACGATTCCGGCTGCTTGCATCACATCGCGCCGCATCGCCGTCCGGCCTACTTGAAGCTTGTAGACGCCGCGCTGAAGCCGGGAGGGCATTACGCGGTGTCCTGCTTCGTCGAGAACGGTCCGTTAGGAGGTCTCGCGACGTCCGACATCGATGTGTATCGGGAACGGAGCATGCGGGGCGGGATGGGCTTCACCGAAGCGAAGCTCCGAGCGATCTTTCGCGGCTATGAACCGATCGAGATTCGGCCGATGCGAGCGTATCCCGACTCGGCCGACGTATTCGGCGCGGATGGATTATTGACGGCCTTGTTCCGTAAGGCGGACGCCGATGCTATAATACCAGAATAGATTACGAAGTCCGGAGGAACGCGGGATGAGCAACAACGAACAAGAATACTTACGCCTGCTGAGACATCTGCTGGCGAAGGGAGAACGGAAGAGCGATCGAACGGGGACGGGCACGATCTCCTCGTTCGGCTATCAGATGCGGTTCGATCTAAGCGAAGGCTTCCCGCTGCTGACGACGAAGAAGCTGTCGTTCAAGTCGATCGCGAGCGAGCTGCTCTGGTTCATTAGAGGCGACACGAACATTCGGTATTTGCTGCAGCACAAAAATAACATCTGGAACGAATGGGCGTTCAAGAAATGGGTGGAGAGCGGCGAGTACGAGGGACCGGACATGACGGACTTCGGCCTGCGTTCGCAGCGCGACGAAGCGTTCAATGCGGTCTACAAAGCCGAGATGGAATCGTTCAAGAGACGGGTGCTCGAAGACGACGACTTCGCGGCGAAGTACGGCGACCTCGGCAACGTGTACGGGAAGCAATGGCGGCGTTGGGAGACGTCGCGAGGCGAGACGATCGATCAGCTGAAGAACGTCGTCGAGGAAATCAAGCGCAACCCGGATTCCCGCCGGTTGATCGTCTCGAGCTGGTCTCCGGAGGACGTCGCTCCGCAGCGAGCCGCGCTTCCGCCGTGCCATACGCTGTTTCAATTTTACGTATCGAACGGCAAGCTGTCCTGCCAGCTGTATCAGCGAAGCGGGGATACGTTCCTGGGCATTCCGTTCAATATCGCGAGCTACGCGCTTCTTACTCATCTGATCGCGCGCGAGTGCGGTCTCGGCGTCGGCGACTTCGTGCATACGATCGGGGACGCGCATATTTACGTCAACCACTTAGAGCAGATCGACATCCAGCTCGGACGGGAGCCGCGGCCGCTGCCGACGCTACGACTGAACCCCGAGGCGCGCTCCGTGTTCGACTTCGACATGGACGACCTGGAGCTGATCGGCTACGACCCGCACCCGGCGATCAAAGCGCCCGTCGCGGTATAAGGAGGCGGTAACGATGGCATTGGAAGTCGCCCTGATCGCGGCCATGGACGAGCATCGGACGATCGGACGGGAGAACAAGCTGCTCTGGCGGCTGCCGGAGGATATGAGGCATTTTCGGAAAATGACGAAAGGCAACCCCGTCGTGATGGGGCGGAAAACGTTCGAATCGATCGGGAAGCCTCTCCCGGGGCGCCGGAACATCGTATTGACCCGAGACGCGGGGTATCGGGTCGACGGGATCGAGACGGTCGATTCGGTCGAAGCGGCGCTCGCGATGACGGCGGACGCAAGCCGCGTATGCGTCATCGGCGGCGGCGCCGTCTACGACGCGTTCTTGCCCCACGCGAACGCGATGTACTTGACGCGCATCGAGCATGCGTGGGACGGCGATACGCGCTTCCCCGCATGGAACGACGCGGAGTGGCGCGTCGTGTGGGAGGAGCCGGGGCCGATGAATCCGGCGAACCCGTATTTGTATCGCTTCCTCGAATACCGCAGGGTGTAACGTCCGAGGACCGTACGGAGCGTCTTTCATAGACGTTCTCCGTGCGGTCTTTCTTGCACAAGTCGCGTATTAGGAATACCGGCTTTTGCGGCTCATGCGCTCGATCGCCGAGCGGTGCGCGAAATATTCGGGAATCGCGAGCAAGCCGCCGGCCAGCAGCGCGGCGACGAGACTGACGTAAGCGCCCTCGAATACGTATTGCGCCAGGTAGATGCCCGCCGCGGAAACCGCCCAATCGGCGACCGTCGTAAGCCATAACGTGCCGCGGCGCAGCATGGCGGATTCCATGGCGAGGCCGACCGCCGCCAGGACGAGTCCGGTAACAATGACGGACCATGCGGTCGGGAAAAACAGGTCGACCATCATGATGTCGGCCAATCCGACAAGCGCGGGAACGAGAAGAAACTTTAAGAGCAGCATAAACATGGGATACAGCCTCCTCGGAAATAAGCGAATACTCCCTGTATTGCCGTTTCCCGCTTCGCTTATGCACGCGCCCCGGGAACCGTTCCGCGGAGGCGCGAATATACTGGGGGAAACGCCTACGCTTATGCAGGCGCATCGCTCAGGAGGAAGCTATGTATCCGGTATATACGTACATCGGGAAGGAAACGAAATGCGAGGACGTTCCGATCGCGTTCCCGCCGCAGCAGCAGCCGCGCCAGCCTGGCTTCGAGTCCGCGATGGCGCCGAGGCCGATCGCGGAAAATCCGTATTACACGGCTTCGGGAAAGCTCCGCGGCAAGACGGCTATCGTCACGGGAGGAGATTCCGGCATCGGCCGCGCCGTCGCGTACGCGTTCGCGAAGGAAGGAGCGAACGTCGTCATCGTCTATCTCGACGAACGCGATGACGCGGAGGAGACGATGCGGCGCGTGCGCGAGCTCGGCGCGGGCGGCTTCGCCGTCGCCGGCGACGTGCGGCGGTCCTCGCTCGCGTCGGAGGTCGCCGCGCGTACGATGCAGACGTTCGGAAGCGTCGACGTCTTGGTCAACAACGCCGCGTTCCAGCCGTATCAACCGACGATCTTGTCGCTCAGCGACGAACAGCTGGAGGCGACGTTCCGCACGAACATCTTCGCGTACTTCTACTTCGCGCGGGCGGTCGTGCCGTACATGAAGCGCGGCAGCGCCATCGTGAATACGGCTTCGGTCGTCGCTTACGCCGGTAACAAGGACTTGCTCGATTACGCCGCGACGAAAGGCGCGAACGTAACGTTCACGCGATCCCTCGCGCTGCAGCTCGCCGACTACGGCATCCGCGTGAACGCCGTCGCGCCCGGACCGGTATGGACGCCGCTCGCCGCGGCGACGTTCCCGGCCGAGCGGATGAAGCAGTTCGGCACCGATACGCCGATGCGCCGCGCGGCGCAGCCGTACGAAATCGCGCCGGCGTACGTCTTCTTGGCTTCGGACGACGCCAGCTACGTCACCGGACAGACGCTTCACGTGAACGTAGGTTTACAGACCGGTTCCTAGCGGGACGTTCATATCCGCTTCAGGAGAGTTCCCTTGACGGGAGCTCTCTTTTCATTTTCACAAAAAAAAGCGGTATGGAAGGCATTGGCAGGAGAGGGGAGGAGATCGGAGGAAAAAGGAGTATTCATCGTGTAATTTATCGAGAGCATGGCTGAGACCGCTTGAGCTGGAAATATGGAGGCATACGCCGGGTGAGCCTCGGTTGGAAGTATGTTACCATATGGAATGTCCATAAGTTGAGATTATGAATGACAAGCTTAATTCTTATGGATTCAGTACATAAGCAGTTTTTATAAAATCAGTCTTTAGGAGGTTTCTTGTGAGGAAAGGGAAAAAGTGGTTGGGGTTATTGTTGTGCGCGGGCGTCGTCGCCGCGATGTCGGCCTGTTCGCAAACGGCGGGAACGAGCGAGCTGTCGACGCTGGAGCGGGCGAAAGCGGAGGGCAAGATCGTCATCGGCTTCGCGAACGAAAATCCGTACGCGTACGAGACGGCTGACGGAACGCTGACGGGCGAAGCGGTCGAGGTCGCGAAGGCGGTGTTCGCGGAAATGGGCATCGAGGAAGTGGAAGGAAAGCTCGTCGACTTCGGTTCGCTTATCTCGGGTTTGCAGGCGGAGCAGTTTGACGCGATCACGGCGGGCATGTTCGTCAATCCGAACCGATGCGCGCAGGTCGCGTTCGCAGACCCTGAGTATCGGGTCGGCGAGGCGCTCGGCGTGCAAACCGGAAATCCGAAAAACTTACATAGCTACGAGGATATCGCCGCAGATCGCAGCGTGAAGGTCGGCGTTATGGTCGGCGCGATCGAAATCGATTACTTAAAAGCCGCCGGCGTCGCCGACGGACAGATCGAAATCTTGAACGATCAGCCGGCCGTCGTCGCGGCGCTGAACGCCGGCACGGTGGACGCCGTGACGATGACGGGGCCGTCGCTGCAAGCGTTCATTCAGTCCGGGCAAGCGGAGAACCTCGAACGCGTGACGGACTTCGTGCAGCCCGTCGTCGACGGGAAGGAAGTTTGGGGTTATGGCGCGACGGCGTTCCGTCTCGGCGACGAGTCGTTCCAAGAAGCGTTCAACACGGAGCTGAAAAAGCTGAAGGACAGCGGAAGGCTGCTCGAGATCATCGGCGAATTCGGCTTCACCGAGGCGGAGTTGCCGGGCGACATGACGGCCGCGCAGCTGTGCGGGGAAGGGGCGTAATCGACGATGCCCGCGCCCTTCGATCTGCTTCCTCTGTTCGGGAAGGGCATCCTCGTCACGCTGCAGCTCGCGGCGGCGTCGGCCGCGTTGGCGTTCGCGATTTCCTTTCTTGCGGGGCTCGGTCGGTTATCGAAATTTCGAGCGCTGCGAGCCGCGACCGCGACGTACGTGGAAGCGTTCCGCGGGTCCTCGCTGCTCGTTCAGATGTTTTGGTTTATGTACGCCTTCTCGATTCTGCTCGAGGTCCGGAGCATGCCTCCGTTCCTCGCCGGGACGCTGGCGATCGGTCTGAATTACGGAGCGTACGGCTCGGAGATCGTCCGCAGCGCGCTTAAGGCCGTGCCGCGCGGGCAGACGGAGGCGGGCATCGCGCTTAACTTTACGCCGGTCCAGCGAATGAGGCTTATATTGCTGCCGCAGGCGTTCCGGATCATGCTGCCGTCCTTCGGCAATCTGCTCATCGAGCTGCTCAAGGCGACCTCGCTCGCCTCGCTGATCACGATCGGGGATATGATGTACCGGGCGAACGTGATCAATAACACGTTGTATCGGACAGCGGAAATTTACGTCGTGCTGCTGCTCTTATACTTCGCGATCGCGTATCCGCTGCTGCTTCTTACGCGGCGGTACGAGCGGAAGACGACGGCGGGGAGGACGTAGCGATGGCCGACAAATGGAGCTGGTCCGCCGCCGCCGAAGTGCTTCCGCTGCTGCTGCAAGGCGCCAAGACGACCGTCGCGATTACCGTCGCGGGATTCTTGGTCGCGATGTTCGCGGGCCTCGGATTCGCCATGCTGCGCAGATCGAACGTCAAGGTCGTATCCGGCGCCGCCGGGCTCGTCATCGATTTCATTCGCTGCACGCCGCTGCTCGTGCAGGCGTTCTTCCTGTACTTCGCTTTGCCGGAAATCGCGCCCGTCCGCATCGATAAGTACACGGCCGGCATTACGGCGCTGGGCCTGCATTACGCGACGTATTTGTCCGAGGTGTATCGGGCGGGCATCGACAACGTGCCGAAGGGACAATGGGAGGCGGCTCGGGCGTTGAACTTCGGACGGGCGAAAACCTGGTTGAACATCGTGCTGCCGCAAGCGATTCCGCCGATCGTGCCGGTGCTCGGAAACTACTTCATTATGATGTTCAAGGAAACGCCGGTGCTGCTCGTCATCGCCCTTCCGGAGATGCTGCTGCAAGCGAAGCTGTACGGTTCGGCGAATTTCCGGTATATCGAGGCGTATACATTGACCGGGATGATTTTCTTATTACTCAGCTTGCCTTCGTCTTACCTGTTCCGACGGCTCGAGACGAGGTTGAATCGGGAGGTGAAGCCGCAATGAACGCATCTCCGATCGTAAGATACCGGGGCGTCGA
This sequence comes from Paenibacillus sp., assembly GCA_031181325.1. Classification (GTDB taxonomy): domain Bacteria; phylum Bacillota; class Bacilli; order Paenibacillales; family YIM-B00363; genus Paenibacillus_AE. Next base: position 16,901 of record JAPSKX010000014.1, on the reverse strand, counting down.
GAAGCGGTTCGGCAACCTGCACGTGCTGCGGGGCGTCGATCTGGATATCTCCCCCGGGGAGAAGGTGGCCGTCATCGGGCCGAGCGGGTCCGGCAAGACGACGATCGCCCGGCTGCTCATGACGTTAGAGGAGCCGACGGCCGGAACGATCGAAGTGAACGGCGAACCGTTATGGCAGGAAATCCGAGGCGGCCGGACCGTCCGGGCGAGCGAGAAGCATCTGCACCGCCTTCGGGGCGACATCGGCATGGTGTTCCAGCATTTCAACTTATTCCCGCACCTCACGATTCTGCGCAACTGTATGGAGGCGCCTGTGCATGTGCTCGGGCTGCCGAAAGCGGAGGCGCAAGAGAGGGCCGTCTCGATGCTCGAGAAGGTCGGCCTCGCGGATAAGCTCGACGCGTATCCCGCGCAACTGTCCGGGGGACAGAAGCAGCGCGTCGCCATCGCCCGGGCGCTCGTGATGAAACCGAAGGTGCTTCTGTTCGACGAGCCGACGTCCGCGCTCGATCCGGAGCTTGTCGGCGAGGTGCTTGCCGTCATCGCGGAGATCGCCGAGGAGGGCGAGACGGCGATGCTGCTCATCACGCACGAGATGGCTTTCGCGCGCGACGTCGCCGATCGCGTCGTTTTCTTCGACGAAGGACGCATCGTGGAGGAGGGGCCGCCGGATCGCATCTTCGACACGCCGGAGAGCGAGCGGCTGCGAGCGTTCCTCCAGCGGTTCCGAGGAAAGCTGGAGGTATAGCCACATTTTCGGAAAATGGAGGGATTATTCCTGCTTACCACGGAACGCGTGACGATTCGCATGCCGGACGATACCGACGGCGGCTCGCTCTGGCGCGTCGCCCGGGACTCCGGCAAGCTCGACCTGAACACGCCGTATTGTTACTTGTTGCTGGGGAAGTATTTTCGGCGCACCTGCGCCGTCGCGGAGCTCGAGGGCGGCGCGGTAGGCTTCGTGACCGGATTTCGTCATCCCGAACGGCAAGACACGTGGTTCGTCTGGCAGATCGCCGTCGACGCATCGGCGAGAGGCCGCGGACTCGCGCGGCGCTTGCTCGAACACGTGCTGCGGCGACCGGAGAACGCGGATATTCGGTATGTCGAAGCGACCGTCTCGCCGTCGAACGTCGCCTCGCGGGCGTTGTTTCTCGGCTTCGCCCGGGATGCCGGGGTCGATTGCGACATCCGGTCGGGCTTCGAGGCGGAGCAGTTCCCGGACGGCGCGCACGAGAAGGAAGAGTTGTATCGCATCGGGCCGATCTCATACCAAACCTAAGGAGATGAACGCATGAGCATCGTAACGGTACCGAAATCGGGTTCGTCGTTGGACGTGTTCGCGAAGCTGGAGTCCGAGGTGCGCAGCTATTGCCGCGGGTTCCCGACGTTGTTCGCGAAGGCGAGAGGGTACAAGATGTGGGACGCGGACGGCAGAGAGTATCTGGACTTCTTCGCCGGCGCCGGCGCGCTCAACTATGGGCATAATCATCCGCTCTTGAAGGAACAGCTGATTCGGTACGTGACGGACGACGGCGTGACGCACAGCCTCGATATGGCGACGGAGGCGAAGCGCCGCTTGCTGACGACGTTCGAGGATGTGGTGCTGCGCCCCCGAAAGATGAATTACAAGGTCATGTTTCCCGGTCCGACGGGCACGAACGCGGTCGAAGCCGCGCTGAAGCTGGCCCGGAAGGTGAAGGGGCGGCAGACGATCCTCAGCTTTACGAACGGCTTCCACGGCATGACGCTCGGCTCGCTCGCCGTCACCGGCAACGGCTTCAAGCGGGGCGGCGCCGGCGTACCGCTGACGAACGCCGTCTCGATGCCGTTCGATCGGTACTTCGGCGACGAGGTCGACACGGCCGCTTATCTCGAGCGCTTCCTCCAGGACGGAGGCAGCGGCATGGAGTTGCCCGCCGCGGTTATCGTGGAGACGGTGCAGGGCGAGGGCGGACTGAACGCCGCTTCGTTCGGGTGGCTGAAGCGGATCGAAGCGATCTGCCGGAAGTACGATATGTTGCTAATCGTCGACGACATTCAAGTCGGCTGCGGCCGGACCGGCACGTTCTTCAGCTTCGAGCCGGCGGGCATCCGGCCGGACATCGTCACGCTGTCGAAGTCGATCGGCGGCTTCGGACTGCCGCTCGCGCTGACGCTCCTGAAGCCCGATCTCGATCGGTGGTCGCCGGGCGAGCACAACGGCACGTTCCGCGGCAACAATCTGGCGTTCGTGACGGCGGAGGCGGCGCTTCGCGCGTATTGGGCGGACGGCGCGCTGGAAGCCGAGACGCTGCGCAAGAGCGAACGGATTCGGGTATTTCTGACGGATATGGTTGAAAAGTATTCGGCGCTGCAGGGCTCGCATCGGGGACGCGGCTTTATCCAAGGCATCGCCTGCGGCGACGCCGAGCTGGCGGGGCTCGTCTGCAAGGAGGCGTTCGCTCGAGGCGTCATCATGGAGACGTCGGGGCCGAACGACGAGGTGTTCAAGCTGCTGCCGCCGCTCGTGATCGACGACGAGGGATTAAGCGATGGGTTCGCGCGCATCGAAGCGTCGATCGCCGCAGCCGTGGCCACGCGAAAGGGGAGCGAACGCGCATGATCGTAAGAAACCTGAAGAGCATTCAAGGCACGGATCGAGACGTGAAGGCGGAGACGTGGGAGAGCCGTCGTCTCGTGTTGAAGGACGACGGCGTCGGATTTTCGCTTCACGATACGGTCATGTACGCCGGGACGGTCACGGATATGTGGTATAAGAACCATATCGAAGCGGTATATTGCATCGAAGGCGAAGCGACGCTCACGGATCGGGAGACGGGCGAGACGTACGACATCGTGCCCGGTACGATGTATCTCTTGAACGCGCGCGACAAGCACCGCATCGAGGTCAAGAAGGATCTGCGCGTCGTCTGCGTGTTCAATCCGCCGTGCACGGGGCGGGAGACGCACGACGAAGAAGGGGCTTACCCGCTGCTTACATAAGGGCGAGACGATCAATTTCCATGCAAAGGAGAGGTAGATCAATGGCGACGAAAGACACTGTAATCGACTTGTATCCTTCTCGCATCGAAGCGAAACCTCGCATCCTAGAGCGGCAAGACCCCGTCGTTTACCGGAATGCGTTCGACGGACCGCTGACGAGGGAGGATCTGACCGCATACGAGGCGGACGGGTACCTGTTCGCGGAACGATTCTTCGACGAAGCGGAAACGGCGGCGCTCCAGGAAGAGCTGAAGCGCCTTCTCGAGGAAAGCCGCGGCATCCGGAAGCCCGAGATCATTCTGGAGCCGGACGGCGACGAGGTGCGGTCGATCTTCGCCGTGCATCGGGACAATGTAGTATTCCGAGCGCTTTCGGAGCACCCTAAGCTGGTGAGCGCGGCGAAGCAAATCTTGGGCAGCGACGTCTACGTACACCAATCGCGCATTAACTTCAAGCCGGGCTTCAAAGGGAAAGAGTTCCAGTGGCATTCCGACTTCGAAACGTGGCACACGGAGGACGGCATGCCGCGGATGCGGGCGCTCTCGTGCTCCATCGCGCTCAGCGACAACTATCCGTTCAACGGACCGCTGATGGTGATCCCGGGCTCGCATAAGCATTTCATTGCTTGCGTGGGAGAGACCCCGGAGAACAATTTCGAAAATTCTCTCCGGCGGCAAGTGTTCGGCGTGCCGGACGAGGGTAGCTTGTCCTGGCTCGTGGAGCGAAGCCGGATCGAGCAGCCGGCCGGACGCGCGGGGTCCGTCGTCTTTTTCGATTGCAACATCATGCACGGCTCCAACAGCAACATTACGCCCTATCCGCGCAGCAACGCCTTCTTCGTATTCAACAGCGTCGACAATAAGCTGACTGCGCCGTTCGCCTCGGCGAAGCCGCGCCCGGACTATATCGCGACAAGGGATTGAGACAACATGTGGCAAGCGCTGACGTTCGCGCTCATCATCATCGGGATTAACGTCGTATACGTCTCGTTGTTCACGCTTCGCATGATATTAACGATCAAAGGACAGAAGGCCTTGGCCTCTGTCCTTTCCGTAATGGAAGTGTTTATTTACTTAATGGGGCTGACGCTCGTCTTGGATCGTCTCGACAACCCGTGGAACGTTGCGGCGTACTGTCTAGGGTACGGCGTCGGCGTCTATATGGGCGGGCGCATCGAAGAGCGGCTCGCGCTCGGGTATTCGCAGGTGCAAGTCATCGTCGACTCGCTCGAGACGGAACTGCCGCCGCAGCTTCGAGCGATGGGGTATGGCGTGACGTCCTGGGTCGCGGACGGCAAGGACGGCAAGAGACTGATGATGCAGGTGCTCGTGAAACGCAGCAACGAAAAACTTTTGATGCGGCAGCTGAACGAGCTGTCCCCGAAGGCGTTCATCGTCTCGTACGAGCCTAAGTTTTTCAAGGGCGGCTTCTGGGTGCGCCGCATCCAGCGCTAGCGGACGTCGGACGTTGGTTTACTTCTTATATATTTCCCGCATGACATGGCGGAGCTCCGGCACGATGAGCCGCGTCATGGCAAGCTTCACGGCTCCGCTCGAGCCCGGCGTCGAGAACACCGCCGTCCGGCCGACGACCCCGGCGACGGCGCGGCTCAGCATCGCCGCGGCGCCGATATCTTCCGCGAAGCTGAGGTATCGGAAGATTTCGCCGAACCCGGGCATCTCCTTGTCCAGCGAGTCCCTGACCGCTTCGTAAGTCGTGTCCCTCGGCGCGATGCCGGTGCCGCCGTTGAACAGAATCGCCTCTACCGCCGGATCGGCGGCCGCTTCTTCGATGATTCCCCGAATTTGTTCGTACTCGTCCTTCACGATCTCGTATCTAGCGATCTCGTACCCCGCTTCGCGTAACAGCTCCTTCATTAAGGCGCCGCTCTTGTCGGTGTCCGGCGTGCGCGTGTCGGACACGGTCACGACCATACAACGTACGGTCGAGGGGGCCTCGCTACGATGCTGCTCGACGGAGGGCAATTCATTCGGATCGGACGTGAGCATGGACAGTTCTCCTTCGTTTCGTTATCGTAAGAGTAACAAATGATAGGGTAACTATACCAAACGGCGGGGCGGGAAGAAACTATGCAAGGGGATAGATTGCGCGAGATCGGGCTGCGGCTGTTGGATAAGTACGGGCTTGAGAAGGACCACGCGCTGCACGTCGAACGGCTTGCGGTACGGTTGTTCGAAGGCGTCTGCGGCGTTGCCGGCTGCAAGGCGGAGTGCCTCGGGCTGCTGCGCTTCGCGGCGTTGACGCACGATATCGGCCACTATGTCGACGAGCGGACGCACCATATCCATAGCGCTTATCTCATTACTCACGACGTACTCGCTCGGGAGCTGCCGGAGCGGGAGCGCGAAGCGGCCGCGTGGCTGGCGCTGAATCACCGGAAGCGGTCGATGCTCGATCCGAAGCGTTACGCCGGGAAGGAAGGCCGCGCGATGGCCCGATTGGCGGTCCTGCTCCGGCTCGCCGACGCGTTCGACTACGAGCACCGGCAGGAAGCCGCCATCGCCTCCGTCGACGCGGATCGAGAATCGAGCGCTTGGACGGTACGGATCGGCGGCTTCGATCCCGCCGCGCATGAGGCGCGGATCGAGAAGAAGCTGTCGTTCGCGAAAGCCGCCGGGTGGGACATCCGCGTCGCGGCGGTCGATTCGGAGTCCGGACCGGAGAAATGAAGCCGATCCCCCCTGATGTAAGCGCGTTACTTACCGATCCGGCCTTGCTCGGTTCCCGCGCCCGTGAACGTATGCTTCACGGCGTGGACGACCTCGTCCATCCGCTCGTCGAGCGGCTCCTCGCGTTCTTTCCTCTCGCCGTTTCGTTTCGTCGGCTTTCGGTTCATACCGGTGTATGCTCCTTTCCGATTTTTATAATGGCGGTGCCGATATACGCTTCCCCGAACCCGCCCGATTCATACGGCCGCGGATTTGTGTGCGTAAGGGGAGGCGTCATATAATATAAGTCTTATGGTCTTGAAGGAAAGGGGGCACGCCGGTGTTCGAGCTGATCGTCGCGCTGTCGATTTGCATACTGTGGGGATTGATCCTCGTTCGCACGACGCTCGGCTTGCCGACGATCCGCGACGTTCCGTCGAAGCTGCCGCTGCCGGTCAAGCCGCCCCTCGTCTCCGTCGTTATCGCCGCGAAGGAGGAGCAAGAAAATATTCAGGAGACGATTCGACATCTGCTGCGGCAATCGTATCCGCGACTCGAAATCATCGCCGTGAACGATCGGTCCAGCGATGCCACCGGCGCCCGAATGGAGTCGTTGAAGGCGTGGTCGGATAAGCGGCCGGAGCAGGGTCCGGCGCTGCGCGTCATCCACGTAACGCAGCTTCCGCAAGGCTGGCTCGGGAAAAACCATGCGTTATATCAAGGCTACCTTCAATCGAGAGGTTCCTTTATCCTTTTCACGGACGCCGACGTACGGTTCGAGCCGGACGCAATTCGGGACACGGTCGCCTATGCGCTGCAGCAAGGGGCCGACCACGTCACGCTGTTGCCCAAGCTCGAAGCGAAGTCGTTTTGGCTGAAGGCGTTCGTGCACTACTTCTTGTTCAGTCTCTGCTTGCTCGTCCCCCCTTGGAAGGGAAATCAAGACGGGCAGCGGAAATACGGGATCGGCGTCGGGGCGTTCAACCTGCTGCGCCGGGAAGCGTACGAAGGCATCGGTACGCATAAGGCGTTCTCGATGCGGCCGGACGACGATCTTCGGCTAGGCATGCTAATCAAGCGGGGCGGTTGGAAGCAGCGCGTCTTGGCCGGCGTAAAGCGCATCGCGGTCGAGTGGTATCCGACGCTCTCGGACGCCGTACGGGGCTTAGAGAAAAACATATATTCGGGCTTCGGATATCGCTTGCCCTTGGCGCTTGCGGCGATGCTCGGACAGCTCGTCGGGTTCGGCTTGCCGCTGACGGCGCCGTTCTGGAGCCGAGGCCCGGCGCTGGCGCTGTTTCTGTTGGCCGACGTCTTCCTCGTCGTCGCGTATCTTCGACATGTACGTCGGTTCAACGACGAGCGGGGGGAGGAGGCGATCGCGCTCCCGATTTCCGTTTACATGCTCGTATGGGTGCTGGCGCGATCGGTGAGTCTCGCTCACGCGCGGAAGGGCGTATATTGGCGAGGCACGTTTTATTCTCTAGAAGAGTTGAGGCGAATGTTTCAGTGAATGACCGCGAACGACCGCTGCAGCCTAGTCATCTATTCATCTTGCTGTTCGTCTGTATCGCGGCAGGATATAACCAAGGGGCGCTGCTTCCGTTATTGACCGTCCTGCTCGAGCAGGACGGCGTCTCCGCCGGTATGAACGGCCTGAATTCCACGGCATTATACATCGGTACGTTCGCCACCATGTTTTTCATCCGCCGACCGGTCGCCCGGTTCGGATATCGGCCGGTCATCGCCGCCGGCTTGCTGCTCGCGGCGGCGGCTTCGTTCGCCTTCCCGTTCTGGACGTCGCTGCCTGCATGGTATGCGCTGCGCCTCCTGGTCGGCATAGGAGACAGCGCATTGCACTACGCGACGCAGCTGTGGATCGTCACGACGAGCCCGGCGAACCGGCGCGGCCGCTACATCTCGTTGTACGGGATGTGCTACGGTATCGGCTTCAGTATCGGACCGCTCGGCCTGAACGCGCTGAAGCTCGGGGAGATCGCGCCCTTCGCGCTGATCTCCGTCTCGATGCTGCTCGCGTTGGCGATGCTGTTCCGGCTGCCGTCCGCCGCGCCGATGGCGGAAGCGGGAGAGAGGGGGAGCGGGGGCGTCGCCGCCGTGTACCGCGTCGCCTGGTTCGCGTTACTTCCCGCATTCCTATACGGCTACATGGAAGCGTCGATGAACGGCAACTTCCCGATCTACGGGCTCCGGGTCGGATTTCCGGAAGCCCAGGTGTCCTGGTTGCTGCTGACGATCGGGCTCGGCAGCCTGGCGCTGCAGCTGCCGCTCGGGACGCTGAGCGATCGGGTCGGCCGGCGGCCCGTACTTCTCGCTTGCGGTCTCGTCGGCGGCGCGTCGTTCGCTTGCGTGCCCTTCGCGGGCGACAACGGCTATGCCGTCGCCGCGCTGTTCGCATTGGCCGGCGGGCTCGTCGGTTCATTCTACTCCCTCGGCCTTGCGTACGCCGCCGACCTGCTGCCGAAGGGGCGCCTGCCGACCGCGAACGTCGTCGCATCGATCCACTTCAGCCTCGGCAGCATCGTCGGACCGTACCTCGGCGGACTCGGGATCGAGCATGTGTCGAGGTCGAGCATGTTCTGGCTGCTCGGCGCCTTCTTTCTTCTCTATGTAACCGCAGGGGCCGCTTTATGGAGAGCTCCCGCGCAACCGAAAAACCTCCCGACGTCGGAATGACGCGGGAGGTTTTTCATTTCGATCTCGTTAATATCGTTCCGGCAGCGCTTCGAGGTAAGCGTCGTTCATTTGCAGCAGCCTCATGATTCGCACGAAATCGTCCTTGTACAGCATCGGGTCCGCTTCGAGCGCGGGATCCGATACCGATAACGGAATGACGGTGCCTTCGCCGAACGTCTCTCCGGAGATGTACATAATTTCGTCGTTGAAGAACGAGCCGGTCGGAAGGTAGAAGCGGCTGCCCAAGATATTGTCCGTCGAATTCAACAGGTCTTGCCCGAATTGAACGTGGCTCGCGAGAGAGACTCCAAGCAGGTTGGCGGCGGTCGCCATAAAGTCGATCTGTCCGCCGAGCTTCTCGCTGACGAAGCCTTCGTCGGTAAAGCCGGGCACGGTGACGATATACGGGATGTTATGAACGGTACGCGGATCGTATTCATGCCCGAGCGCGGCCTCCAGCAGCGTCCGATCGTCTTCCTTTAAGGAATGGGCCGATACGCCGAAGTGGTCGCCGTAGACGACTAGCATCGAACGATCCCAGATGCCTTGCGCCTTAAGCGCATCGATGAATTCGCCGAGCGCGCGGTCCGAGTAATTCGCCATCTTGAGATAGTTGCCGATGTCCGTTCCTTCCCATTCCTCCGGAAGAGGGAGCATCTCCTTCGTTTCCGGCGGGATGAAGGGGTGGTGGGAGCTCTGGGCGATTACATGCGCGTAAAACGGCTTATTCTCGCGATGCAAGTCGGTGAAGATCGGGAGCGTCTTATCGTATAATACTTCGTCGGAAGGCCCGAAGGCGATGATATCGTCTTGGCCGAAGTATTCCATGTCGTAGTACCGATCGAAGCCGAGCGCGGGATACATCTGGATTCGATTCCAGAACTTCACCTCGTTCGTATGCAGCGTGAAGGTTTCGTAGCCGCGGCTCGAGAGCAAGCGAGGCAGGCTCGGAATTTCCTTGCTGCCGTACGCTTGGGAGGCGGCTTGCTGCGCGGGCGGATAGAAGCCGGTGTTGACGATAAACTCCGCATCGGACGTATTGCCCTGGCCTATCGATTGGTATACGTTGGAAAAATAATAGCTCTCTTCGATCAAATCGTTCAATACCGGCGTAATTTCTTGTCCGCCTACGGTGAGGCCGACCAGGAAGTTCTGGAACGATTCCAGCTGCACGACGATCAAGTTGCGGTTCTCGGCCGCGCCGAAGCCGTACGGGCTCTCGGGCAGGTCGACGTTCTTCACGGAGCGCACCGCGTCCGGCGTGATCGGCTCCGCGCTCGCCGCGGGGTTGGCCTTGGCGTTCGCGACGCCCGTGAAGATCGTGTGAAGCTCATAGCTCACTAACCCCATTCGCTCCGCCTGCTTCAGCTCGTTGAGCAGCGAACCGTACATTATGCCGTACGCCGCCAGCGCGGCGGCGGACACGCCCCACAGGCCGGCCAGCGCCTTGCCGTTCGTCCGGACGACTTTGAATTTCGGGGCGGAGCGGAACAAGCGCATAACCAAATACAGCGCTATGTCCGCAAAATACAACAAGTAGAGCGGCTGCAGCAAGTCCAAGATGCTGTCGCTGACGTCCAACACTTGATGCGCCTGCATGAACGCGTGATACGTCACGACGATGCCGAATTGACGGAAGTAGACGACGACGGACACCATGGCCGCCGACAGGATCGCGTTCAAGACGAAGAAGGCGAGCAGCTTCCTGCGTTCGTTCCGGATCAACAGCTCGATCGGGAGCGTGAACAGCAGGAGCGAAGGCAGCGCGACCTTCAGGCAATCCAGCGGATTCAAATTGTCGAATACAAAAAATTGAAGACCGTAATATTTCAAGACCAATACGAGCGTGAACGCGACGAAAGGCGTCGACGCATACGAAAACAATCGTCTCATCGTGAAAGATCACCCCACTCTTTCTATATAACGCACGATGGATGAACAATGTTTCCATTATATCGGACTGCGTTCGAATTGCAACGGACATAAGAAGGGGGATTTGCCGGACCAACGGCTAAATCCCCCTAATATTTCCACCAAGCGATGTCGCTTGCAGGATTGCTTTCTTATGATCTTCGTAGCGACGATTCCCGCACCACGAGCCGGTGCGGAATGATGTGACGGATCGCATGGGCCGTCTGGTCGGGTTGGATCGAACGAATCAATTCTTGGGAAGCGGTATATCCTAACTGGTAAATTCCGATATCGATCGAGGTGATCGGAGGCGTCGCGAGCTCCGAGAAGACGATGTTGTTGAAGCTGACGAGGCTTAGGTCCTTCGGTACGCTGTAACCGAGCTCGACGAGCCCGCGAACGATGCCGAACGTCACGACGTCGTCGATGACGACGAGGGCGGTCGGCCGCTCCGGCAAGCCCATCAGTAGCGACATCGCGCGGTATCCGCTCTCTTGAAGAAACTCGCCTTCGACGATCCAGTCGGGGCGAAGCGCCAGGCCGGCTTCCCGCATCGCCTTCGTATATCCGGCTAGACGGTCCCGAGACACGATAAGGTTCGGCGGACCGCTGACGAAGCCGATTCGTTCGTGTCCTTGGGAAATAAGGTGGCGCGTCGCGTCGTAGGACGCTTGAACATTGTCGTTGTCGATCGTCAATATATCGGGATACTCTTCGTTGCGGCCGATGATGGCGAAGGGAAAGTCCGCCTCTTTCAGCATCGCGACGACGGGATCGTTCGCACGCGAGTACAACAGCAGAATGCCGTCCACGCGACGGCCGCGGACGAGCCGCGTGACGGTCTCGAGCTCCTCGCGCTCGGTCGTGCCGGTCGCCATCAAGAGATCGTATCCGGATCGGGTCGATTGCGTGACAATGCCGCGAATGACTTCCGAGAAGAACAAGTTCTGGAACAGCTCGTCCGCGGGACGAGGAAGGATGACGGCAATCGTGCTTGTCGTTCGGGACACAAGGCTCTTAGCCATCATATTCGGGTGGTACCCGATCTCTTTCATTACTTTGCGCACCCGGGTCGACGTTTCTTCGCTAATGCGCGGGTGATTGGAAATGACGCGGGAAACGGTTGAAGGGGATACCCCCGCTCGTTTCGCGACGTCTTTAATCGTGACGGTCATAAAGACCAACTCCTAGAGGTATTAAATGGCTGCGCAATCGTTTTCATACTATGCTTCATGTTACATCAGAACGAAATGATTGTAAACGGGGTAAAGTAATGATGAATTCGAATTGAAAAGGGGGGAAACAAGAGGAAATCGGGGGATAATCGTCGATGAACAAGGAATTTGCTAAATATCGGGTAGAAATGGCCGAATTCAATGTGTGCAAACGATTTACTAAATGGGCTATAATCAGAAAAGCAAACCGGCATAAAGCGTTTACATATTTCCTTCGAGACGGTGTGAAAACGATTGAACACCAAGCGTCGTTGTAAGGAAGGGAAATAAAGTGAACAACCGTTTGCGCAATCACAATTTTCTAAGAAAGCGGGTCGACTATCGAATGAAAATGAAAAAACCTTGGTACGTCATGACTTCGTCCCTGGTGTTGGCATTGGCGGTTTCGGCGTGCGGCGGCGGCAACGCGGGCACGACGGACGAAGCGCCAGCGGATCAAACTCCCGCGGCGGAGACGCCTGCGGAGCAGCCGGCGGATACGGGAGAGCTGAAGCCCGAAGAAGGCGCGAAGCTGCTCGTGTGGGAGTCCGCCGATCAGAAGGCGTTCATCGAGGAAGTCGCGAAAGCGTTCAAGGAAAAATACGGCGTAGACGTCGAGTGGGCGGACGTAGGGCCGGATAAATCGGTTGCGCAAATGATTACGGACGGTCCTGCGGGCGTCGGCGCGGACGTATTCGCGGCGGTACACGACCGTACGGGTTCGGCCGTCGCGGCTGGCGTCATTCTGCCGAACGACGTATTCGAAGCGGATACGAGAGCGCAGATGTCCGAGACGGCGCTCAGCGCGGTCACGGTCGACGGCATGCTGTACGGCTATCCGTATTCCGTCGAGACGACGGCCGTGTACTACAACAAAGATTTGCTTCCCGAAGCGCCGACGGACTGGAACGGCGTCGTCGAATTCGCGAAGACGTTCAACAATCCGGCGGAAAATAAATATGCGTACATGTGGCCGGCGGGTAACGGTTACTGGAGCTTCGGCTTCTTCGGCGGCTACGGCGCGTACGTGTTCGGGGCGAACGGTACGGACCCGAACGACATCGGCATGAATACGGAAGCGGCGGTCGAAGCGGGTAAGTTCTACCAGACGCTGAATCAAATTCTTCCGTTCAAGACGGGCGACATTACGGACGACGTGCGCAAGAGCTTGTTCGAGCAAGGCAAGCTCGCGATGAATACCAGCGGTCCGTGGGATAAAGAATCGTTCAAGAGCATCGTTCCGAACCTCGGCTTGACGACGTATCCGACGCTGCCGAACGGTCAGCCGATGAAGCCGTTCTCCGGCGTGAAAGCTTACTTCGTCAACGCGAATTCGAAATTCCCGATCGCCGCTCGTCTCTTCGCGCAGATGGCTTCCTCTCCGGAGTTCCAGAAGAAGAATTATCAAATGACCGGCGTACTGCCGGCGGCGAAGGCGCTTGCGGACGATCCGGATATTCAGGCGGACGAATTCACGGCGACGTTCCTCAAGCAGTTCGAAAACTCCGTGCCGATGCCTTCGATTCCGGAGATGGCGAACTACTGGACGACGATAGACCCGGCGCTCGCCTCCATTTGGAACGACAACGCGGACCCGAAGACGGCGCTCGACAACATGGTAAAGCAAATGAAGGATTTGGCGGCGACCGCGCAATAGAAAACAAGCAACGCGAAATCACCCGCCGGGTTGGCCGGCGGGTGATTTCCAATCGTATGAACCGAAGGGGCTGATAGATCATGAAGCAGCGAAGCGCGCCGAACGTCGGATCGGCATCCGGCGGCACGACGTCGTTCGCGAGAACGGCCGCCGTTCTTTCGCTTTTCGTCATGGGATTAGGGCAGTGGTATAACAAGCAATACGCGAAAGGCCTCGTGTTTTTCCTAGTATATATTGTAGGTTTACTGTACACCTTCGTCTTGTTCCCAAAGAATATTCGCGGATTGATTACGCTTGGAGATAAAGCCGCAGGCTTCGGCAAGAACGCGCAGGGTCTCACGGTGCTGCTGCCTGGCGACCACTCGATTTTCTTGATGATTTACGGACTGGTCGCCTTGATCACGTTCTTGATATTTTTGTTTATTTGGTATCTCAACGTTCGCGACGCGCACCGCAACGGGAAGCTTCGGGATCAAGGCAAGCCGGTGCCGAACTTCGGACAATCGATCCGCGGCATGCAAGAGAAGAGCTTCCCGTATTTGCTGCTCACGCTTCCGGGGCTCGGCGTCTTGTTCTTTACGATCCTGCCGATCATCTTCATGATTCTGATCGCGTTCACGAACTATTCCGCGCCGAACCATATCCCGCAAAAAAATCTCGTCGATTGGGTCGGGTTCGGAACGTTTTCCAACTTGCTCGTGTATTCGCAATGGGCGTATACGTTCTGGAACGTCCTCGCCTGGACGGTCGTATGGGCGATCGTGGCGACGGTGACTTGTTATTTCGGCGGCATCTTCGTCGCGATGCTCATTCAGCAGAAGGGGATCCGGTTCAAGGGGATGTGGCGCACCCTGTTCATCATTCCGTATGCGATCCCGCAATTCATCTCGCTGCTTATCATGAAGAACCTATTCAACTCCCAGCTCGGTCCGATCAATCAATATTTCCGCATGCTCGGTCTTGAGGGACTGCCGTGGCTCATTCATCCGTTCTGGGCGAAGGTGACGATCGTCGCCGTCAACATGTGGATCGGCGTGCCGGTGTCGATGGTGCTCGTGCTCGGCATCCTGACCGCGATTCCGAAGGACTTGTACGAAGCGGCGGAGGTGGACGGGGCGTCGGCGTTCCAGAAGTTCCGCAACATTACGATGCCGTACGTCTTGTTCGCGACGGCGCCGCTGCTCATCATGCAGTTCGCGGGCAACATCAACAACTTTAACGTCATCTACCTGCTGACGAAGGGCGACCCGAAGACCGGGGAGTACGCGTTCGCCGGGACGACCGACTTGCTCGTCACTTGGCTGTATAAGCTGACCCTCGACAATCAGATTTACAACGTCGCTTCGGCCGTCGGCATCCTGATCTTCATCTTCATCGCCTCCTTCTCGATCCTTAATTTCCGACGTACGCGGTCGTTCAAAGAGGAGGATATTCTGCAATGAATAAGACCAGAAACGGAGTCAAGCTGTTCTTCAGCTATGTACTGCTGATCCTCATCGCGATCTGCGTCTTATATCCGACGGTATGGATCGTTATGTCTTCCTTTAAAGTAGGGGATTCGCTGTTCAGCGAGACGCTCATTCCGAAGCAGCTGACGCTCGAGCATTATATCGACCTGTTCCGCGAGCAGAAGGACCGGGACTTCCGATTCGTTCAATGGTATTGGAACACGATCAAGGTCGCGACGATCTCGATGGTGCTCGGCACGCTCGTGCAGCTGCTGACGGCGTATGCGATTTCGCGGTACCGGTTCTACGGACGGCAGTCGCTGATGACGACGATCCTCATTCTCGGCATGTTCCCGGGCTTCATGTCCATGATCGCGACGTACCTGATTCTCATGCAGCTGAACCTGCTCGGCACGCACGGGGCTCTCATTCTCGTGTATACGGCCGGAGCGGCGCTCGGCATGTTCGTGGCCAAAGGCTACTTCGACACGCTGCCGAAGGCGCTCGAGGAATCGGCGCGCATCGACGGGGCGGGGCATCTGAAGATTTTCTTTTCGATTTTCTTGCCGTTGTCGCGGCCGATCATGACGTACGTGGCGCTGACGACGTTCGCGGGCGCTTGGGTCGACTTCATCTTCGCGCGGCTGATTCTGAGCAAGGCGCGGGATCAGTGGACGCTGGCCGTCGGCCTCGTCGAGATGGTCGATACGTATACCTCCACGGAGTTTACCTTGTTCGCGGCGGGCTCGGTGCTTGCGGCCGTTCCGGTCACCGTGCTGTTCATGGCGCTGCAGAAGCTGCTGGTCGAAGGGCTGACGGCGGGGGCGACGAAGGGATGAAGGGTTGGAAAACGTTCGGGGCGTCGGCGGTTGCCGCCGCCCTTCTTGTCGGTTGCGCGGGCGGGGGAACGGGCGCATCGGAAGCGCCGCCCTCGCGCGTATATTACGAAATATTCGTTCGCTCGTTCTACGATACGAACGGCGACGGCATCGGCGACTTGAACGGCGTGAGAACGAAGCTGGACTATCTGGAAGAGCTTGGCGTCGAAGGCATCTGGCTCATGCCGGTGAACGCGTCGCCCAGCTATCACGGATACGACGTGACGGATTATTATGCGATCGACCCGGAGTACGGTACGTTGGACGATATGAAGAAGCTGCTCGAGGAAGCGGAGAAGCGCGGCATGAAGGTGCTGATGGACCTCGTCGTCAATCATACGAGCGTACAGCATCCGTGGTTCGTAGATTCCGCATCCGGGCCGGGCGCGGCGAAGCGGGATTGGTACGTCTGGGCCGATGCCTCCGACAATACGAACGATCTGAGCGCGACCGGCGGCGGCAAGGCGTGGCATCCGAAGAACGGCGGCCATTATCTCGGGGCATTCTGGGACGGCATGCCGGATCTCAACCTCGACAATCCGGACGTCCGGGAAGAGATGAAGAGAATCGGCGCGTATTGGCTGGACATGGGCGTGGACGGCTTTCGGCTCGACGCCGCGAAGCATATCTACGAGGACGTGTTGAGCGACGCGAAGAAGCCGGAGACGGCCGAGGCCAACGTCGCGTGGTGGCAGGAGTTCCGCGAGGCGATGGCGAAGGCGAAGCCGGACGTCACGCTGATCGGCGAGGTGTGGGACGGTCCCGCCGTCGTCGCGCCGTATTTCGACCGAGCGTTAGACTCCGCGTTCAACTTCGAGCTGGCGGGCAATCTGCTCTCCATGGTCGAGTCGGAGTCGCCGGTCAATATCGCCTCGCGGCTCGAGCGCATCTACGGATTATACGAAGAGGCGTCCGGCGGGGCGTTCGTCGATTCGATCTTCCTTGCGAATCATGACCAGAACCGGGTCATGACCGTCCTCGGCGGGGACGAAGGGAAGGCGCGCGTCGCCGCATCGCTGCTGCTTACGCTGCCGGGCAATCCGTTCCTGTACTACGGCGAGGAGCTCGGGATGCAAGGCGCCAAGCCTGACGAGCATATTCGCGAACCGTTCCCATGGACGAAGGATCGCGGGGAGGCGGGGAATACGAAGTGGATGACGCCGAAGCATAACGGCGCCGAAGCGGTGTCGGCGGAAGAGGCGATGGAGAACGACGATTCATTGTTCCGCCACTACCAAAGATGGATCGAATACCGGAAGAGCGACGCGGCGCTTCGGGGCGGCGAGCTGCAGGCGCTCAAGGTCGGAGGCGGCTTGGAGTCGTTCCTGCGCGTCGAGAAGGACGATGCTTCGCTCGTCATCCATAATGTTACCGGAGGCGAATTGACCGTCGATCTTGCCGAGAACGAGGATGCGAAGCCGTTCGCGCGCGTCGCGCAGGCGCCG
>JAPSKX010000145.1 GCA_031181325.1 Paenibacillus sp. | reverse complement strand
GCGCGCCGCGTATTCCTGGTTTTTCATCTTCCCGATGCTGTTCGGCGGCGGTCTTATTCCGACGTACCTCGTCGTGCAGGCGACCGGGCTGATGGATTCGATCTGGGCGCTCATCCTGCCGTCGGCGGTCAACATCTGGAACCTCATCTTGATGCTCAATTTCTTCCGGACGATCCCGAAGGATCTGGAGGAGGCGGCGTTCATCGACGGGGCGAACCATTTCGTTACGCTGTTTCGCATCTTCCTGCCGATCTCGCTGCCGGGCATCGCCACGCTGTCGCTGTTTACGATGGTCCATCATTGGAACTCTTGGTTCGACGGCTTGATCTACATCTCCAGCGCGGAAAACTACCCGCTCGCCACGTTCCTGCGGTCGATCATCTCCGTCGACGACTTCTCGAAGCTGAACATGCAGTCGGAGATGAACAACTTCTCGGAGCGGACGCTGAAGTCCGCGCAAATCTTCATCGGCACGCTGCCGATCCTGCTCGTCTATCCGTTCCTTCAGAAGTACTTCGTGAAGGGCATCGTGCTCGGCTCGGTGAAAGAGTAGCTTTGGCAATCCGGCTTCCTGTCGTAGAATGAATGGAAACGACGGGAAGAGGGGCAGGGAGCCGCAATGAATTTATTCGCCAAGATGACGTTGTCCATCGTCGGCATGTTGTTTACGGTGTTCATTTTGTTTTATTGGTTCAACCACAACAGCATGGAATTTACGAAGCGGGAAATTACGACGTCCAACGTGAACAAGCTCGCGTTCTTCCAAAGCCAAGTGGACATGTCGGTCGAGCAGTTCTCGAATATGGCGTTCATGCTGAAGCAAGAGCCCGAAGCCGTCAAGTTTCAGGTCGATCAGTCGACGGACGCTTGGTTCGACGTGATTACGAATAAGAATGCGTTGATGGAAAAGGTGAATCTGCAAAGCGCCGCGAGCAGCTGGAACAACTATGTCATCGTCTATTCGCCGCTCACGGGCGACTTCGTCGCTTCCGGCTGGGCGCCCCCGCCGGACTTCAGCGACATCGACAGCCGTCCGACGGAGGAATGGACGTACAGGGCCGGCGAGGGAGGGCTGCACGCTTCGCACTTCGTCTTCCGTTCGACCGACCCGTCCTCCGTCGTCGTCGACCCGTCGCAGGCGAACGTGCTGGTCGAAATCGGCTTGTCCGCGGATTATCTCGTTCGGCAGCTGGATCAATTCAAGGAAGGAACGAACGGCGACCCGTTCTTCTACCATCCCGAGCACGGGTTCATCGCCAACGCATCGGCGGATCGGGGCTTGCTGTCCGAAATCGCCGCCTTCGTGCCCGCCTCGGCGGAGCAAGGCAGCATGAACGTCGAGTGGAACGGGCAGCAATATTTGATCAACTTCGTGCGATCCGGCCTGCTCGGGTGGTCGCTGGTGGATTATATTCCGCTCGACCGCGTGTTCCAGCCGATCGTCGCCATGAATCGCTACTTTACGTTCGCGTCCCTCTCCCTCGTCGTTGCGGCGCTGCTGTCCGCGCTGTTGCTGTATCGGAACGTGCAGTCCCCGATTCGGGAGCTGGTGCACGGCGTTCGGAGGCTGCAGGAGGGCAAGTTCGCGATTCAGGTCAGACCGCGCTCCAAGGGCAACGAGTTCGAATATTTATTCGCGCAGTTCAACCAGTTTTCCCGCCAGATCTCGGAGCTGATCGAGAATGTGTCCGCTTCGAAAATCCGGATTAAGGACGCGGAGCTGAGGCAGCTGCAGTCGCAGATCAATCCGCATTTTCTCTACAACTGTCTGGCGTTCATTCAGAGCAATGCGCTGCTCGACAACGCGAAAGCCGTCGTCGCCATGACGCAGGCGTTAAGCCATTACTACCGTTATACCATCAGCGTTCGCTCGTCGCATGCGCTGCTCTCCGAGGAGCTGAAGCTGGTAAGAAATTACTTGGAGATTCAGAAGATGCAGCTTCGCCGATTCGACTACGAGGTCGTCATGCCGGACGGTATGCTCGAGCATAAGGTGCCGAAGCTCATCCTGCAGCCGATCGTCGAGAACGCTATCGTCCACGGCGTCGAGGTCGCGATCGGACAAGGCCGGATTCGCATCGAAGGATCGGAGGACGAGGACGGCTTCCGGCTGACGGTCGAGAACAGCGGCGTGCATACGCCGGAGCAGCTGCCGAAGATGCTGGAGGAGCGAAAAAACGAATCCGTCGACGGTCCGTCCGGGTTCGGTCTATATAACGTGCATCAACGTCTGCTTCACGCGTACGGCCCCGGGTCCGGCTTGTCGTTCGGCTTGTCGCCGCTCGGCGGCCTGAAGGCGACGCTGACGATGAAGAGACCGTTCCGAGGGGAGGATGCGGAATGAACGAAGAGCCGACGACGGGGTACGAGGCGGTCATCGCCGACGATCATCCGGATTTGGTGCAAAGCTTGTCGAAGACGATCGTGAACGCCGGCTTCCCGTTCCGAACGGTCCATCACGCGTACAACGGTTACGAAGCGCTCGAGCTCATCAAAAATCACTCCATCCATGTGCTCGTCACCGACATTCGGATGCCGGGGATGGACGGTCTGGAGCTGGTCCGGAACGTGCGGCTCATCTCGCCCAAGACGAAAATCGTCATCCTGTCGGGGTACGCGCATTTCGAATACGCGCAGCGGGCGATGCATTACCAGGTGACGAATTACTTGCTTAAGCCCGTGAACGAAGACGATCTGGCGAGCTGCCTCGAGCAGCTGCTCGGCGCGATCCGCAAGGAATCCGACGACGATCGGATCATCTACGCGTTCCGGGAAAACTTGCAAGCGCTCCGGGATTCGTTCTTGAACGATCTGCTGGAGGGCGATCCGCCGCATCCGCAGACGGTCGAGAAGAAGCTGAAGGAGCTGCATGTGCCCGTGCGCGCGGGACAACCCGCGTTTTTGCTGCTCGCCCGATTGGAGGGGTACTTCCTCCAATACAATCAGTACGACACGTCCATTATGGAATTCGCCGTGCATAACATCTTCGAAGAGACGCTCGGACCGGATTGGGGCTTGCTTCGCTGCAAGGACCCGTACGATTATTTGGTGTTCGTCGTCTTCCGCAGGAAGGTCGACCGGACCAGCTGCGAGGCGCCGGACTCGCTGCTGCCGGAGCTGGAGCGGCTGACGCGCCGCATGCAGGAGCAGGTTTCGGAGTTTTTGAAGGGATCGATCTCGGTCGTGCTGGCGGAAGAGCCCGCAACGTTCCCGACAGGACTTCGGGAGCGGTACGGCCGCGCGCTCTCGACGCTGCGCCGGATGAGCGCGGTCGAGCAAGGGCGATTCCTGCGGTCGGACGCCGCGGACGGCGATATTCAGCTCGCGCGGCTCGAGAGCTTGTACGAGCCGCCGATGCTGTACCGGCTGTTCGACACGCGGAGCTGGGGGAAGGCGCTCGAGAAGCTCGAGAGCATCTTCGCGGACGCGGAACGCGAGGCGCTGTCTTCGTCCGCTCACTTGCAGGAAGTGTACTTCGCCGCCACGAGCGCGTTCTCGTACGTCGCGCACAAGCACGGCAAGGAACTGTCGGAGCTCGTCCGCCGGGGCGGGCTGCCCTGGATGCACGATCATCAATTCAAGCGTCTCTCGCAGCTGCGCGAGTGGTGCTTGTCCGTCTTCCGCATCGTCC
This sequence comes from Paenibacillus sp., assembly GCA_031181325.1. Lineage (GTDB taxonomy): Bacteria > Bacillota > Bacilli > Paenibacillales > YIM-B00363 > Paenibacillus_AE. The sequence goes on along the minus strand of JAPSKX010000145.1, from coordinate 8,729 downwards.
GTCAAGAGCTCGAAGCGTCGGAGGAGAAGGAGGCGCCGTCGCTGATCGAACGGGTGCACGCCTTCGTCGAGAAGAATTTGGCGCTCGACTTGTCGCTGCAATTGATCGCCGATCACGTCGGCTTCCACCCGGTGTATCTGTCGAAAATTTACAAGCTCGAAACCGGCAACAGCTTCAGCGCTTATTTGCTGAACGTACGGATGGAGAAAGCCGCGGAGCTGCTCGCCGATCCGAAGCTCAAGGTGTACGAGATCGCGCTGCAGCTCGGCTATCAGACGCCGCATTATTTCATTAAAGTGTTTAAGCAGCACTACGGCGTAACGCCGCAGGAATACAGGAACAATCTCGGAGCCTGAGGGGAGAACGGAGATGTCCGATACGGAGAGACGCCGAATTGGAGAAGCGGCGGCCGCGCTCGTGCAGGACGGAATGACCGTCGGACTCGGCAGCGGGCGGGCGGCGGCGCGGTCGTCGTCGAACGTCCGAAATCATACTAACGCATTTCGAGAGGAGCGCACGTTCATGAGCACCATCAGAGTAGGCCTCGTCGGGCTCGGCGAGGTCGCGCAAATTACGCATCTGCCGATTCTGGCGTCGATGCCCGAGCGCTTCGAGATCGCCGCGATCTGCGACGTCTCCGCGCAGCTGCTGCAAGCGCTGGGCGATCAGTACCGCGTGGCTCCCGAGCGCCGGTATGCGGACGCCGAGGCGCTGGCCGCGGACGACGGCCTCGATGCGGTGTTTATTTTAAACAGCAACGAATACCATCGCGATCACGCGATCGCCGCGCTGCAGGGCGGTAAACACGTATTTATCGAGAAGCCCGTCTGTTTGACGGCGGAAGACGCCGACGACATCGTCCGCGCGCGCGACAAAGCCGGGAAAATCGCGATGGTCGGCTACATGCGCCGATTCGCGCCGGCGTTCGTCGAAGCGATAGAGGACGTGAAGCGGCTCGGCCGCATCAATTACGTGCGCGTCCGGGACATCATCGGAGAAAATCCGCTCTTCATCGAGCAAGCGTGCCGCGTCGTTCGGCCGACGGACATCCCGGCCGAAGCGTCCAAGGACCGCTGGGACCGGTCGGCGCGCATGACGCGCGCGGCGATCGGCGAGAGGTCTCCGGAGCAGCAGGCCGCGTTCCGGCTCATGTGCGGCCTGAGCACGCACGACTTGTCGGCGATGCGGGAGCTGATCGGCTTCCCGAAGCGGGTGCTCGCGGCGTCGCAATGGAACGGCGGTTCGTTCTTGAACGCCCTCTTCGAATTCGAGGGCGGCTTCCACGGCACGTTCGAAACCGGCGTCGACCGCCAGCGCCGCTTCGACGCCCATCTGCATGTGTACGGGCAGGAGGCTTCCGTTATCGTCGAATACGATACGCCCTATATCCGTCATCTGCCGACGACCAAGATCGTCGAGGAGACGGTCGGGGAATCGTTCCGGCGCACGGTCGATCGCCCCACGTTCAAGGACGCTTATACGGTGGAGCTCGAGTATTTCCATGATTGCGTCGTCCAAGGCGTCGCGCCGAAGACGTCGATCGAGGACGCCAAGGAGGATTTGCGCTTGATCGGCATGATCATGGACGCGATGATATGATGCGCCCGACGGTCATGCTGATCGGCACCTTCGATACGAAGGGCGAGGAATACGCGTTCGTTCGCGGCAAGCTGGAGGCGGCGGGCGTCCGCACGCTCGCGGTCGACGTCGGCGTCATGGGCGGCGGGCATCCCGCCATGCCGTGCGATATCCCGGCCGGCGACGTCGCGCGCGAGGCCGGCGCATCGCTCGAGGCGCTCCGCGCGAAGGGCGACCGCGGCGTCGCGATGCGAACGATGAGCCGCGGAGCCGCCGCGTTGGCCCGTCGCTTGTACGAGGAAGGACGCATCTCCGCGGCGTTCGGGATGGGCGGCACGGGAGGCTCGTCGGTCGTCGGCGCCGCGATGCGCGCGCTTCCGTTCGGCGTGCCGAAGCTGCTCGTCTCGACGGCCGCGAGCGGGGACACCCGCCCGATGCTCGGCACGCGCGATATCGCGCTGCTGCCGGCCGTCGTCGACGTCGCGGGCCTCAACTCGATCAGTCGCGTTAATCTGGCGACGGCGGCCGGCGCGATGCTCGGCATGCTCGAAGCCTTCGCCGCCGCCGCGGAGGAGGAGCGCGGCCGGGAACGCCGCCCCGTCGTCGCGGTGACGATGTTCGGCAATACGACGCCCTGCGTCGATCGCTGCCGGGCGCTGCTCGAGGCGGACGGCTTCGAGGTGCTCGTCTTCCACGGCACGGGGGTCGGCGGGCGCACGATGGAGGAGCTCGTCGCCGACGGGCGGATCGACGCGGTGCTGGACATCACGACGACGGAATGGGCCGACGAGCTGTGCGGCGGCATCTTCGGCGCCGGGCCGGACCGGCTCGAGGCGCCGGGGCGGCGAGGCATTCCGCACGTCATCGCGCCGGGCTGCGTCGACATGGTCAACTTCGGACCGATGGACACGGTGCCGAAGGCGTATCGGAGTCGGAACTTATACGCGTGGAACGACAACGTGACGCTTATGCGCACGAGCGTCGAGGAGAACCGCCGGCTCGGCGCGCTGTTCGCGGAGAAGGCGAACCGGGCGGACGGTCCCGTCGCCTTCCTGCTGCCGACGAAGGGCGTATCCCTTCTCGGACGGGAGGGGGAGCGGTTCTGGGACCCCGACGCGGACGAAGCGTTGTTCGCCGCGCTGCGTTCCGGCTTGCGGAAGGACATTCCGCTGGAGGAGATGAACACCGACATTAACGATCCGGCGTTCGCGGCGCGCGCCGTCGCGCTGCTGCGCCGCTTGATCGAGGAGAAGGGAAGGGGCTCGCATGGCGATCGAGCGCGGGACGATACTACGGAAACTTAAGGAAAAGGCGGCCGCCGGACGGCCGATCCTCGGCGCGGGCGCGGGCACGGGCATCTCCGCGGCTGCCGAAGAAGCCGGCGGCATCGACCTGATCGTGATCTACAACTCCGGGAGATTTCGCATGGCGGGCCGGGGATCGCTCGCGGGTACGATGCCGTACGGCGACGCGAACGCGATCGTCATGGACATGGCGCGCGAGGTGCTGACGATCGTGAAGCGCGTGCCGGTGCTCGCGGGCGTATGCGGGACGGATCCGTTCCGGGACATGGACGTATTCCTGAAGCAGGTCGCCGACATCGGATTTTCGGGCGTGCAAAACTTCCCGACGGTCGGCTTGATCGACGGCTTGTATCGGCAAAACCTGGAAGAGACCGGCATGAGTTATCGGCTCGAGGTCGAGATGGTGCGCAAGGCGCATCGCATGAATCTGCTGACGACGCCGTACGCGTTCAACCCGGACGAAGCGCGCCGCATGGCGGAAGCCGGGGCGGACATCGTCGTGGCGCATCTCGGCCTCACGACGAAGGGCAGCATCGGCGCGAAGACGGCGCTGCCGCTCGAGGAGGCGCCCGCGCGGGTACAGGCCATCGCCGACGCGGCGCTCGCCGAAAATCCGGACGTCCTCGTCCTATGTCACGGCGGCCCGATCTCCGAGCCGGAGGACGCGGCATACGTGCTGCAGCGCACGAAGGGCGTTCACGGCTTCTACGGCGCCTCCAGCATGGAGCGGCTGCCCGTCGAAACCGCGATCGCGGAGCAAGTGCGCCGGTTCGGCGCGATCCGCATGGAGGCCACGGGCGATGAATAACGTCAAGCTCGGCGTCAGCAGCGTACTGTGGAACAATCCGAACGGCGACGCCTTCGCGCCGTGGCTTCGCGAGGTAAAGTCGCTCGGCTACGACGGCGTCGCCGGGTTCGCGGATTGGGGCTGGCAGGACTACGTGAAGAACGGATCGGCGTTCCGCTCGGCATTGGCGGACGAGGGCCTCGAGCTGGCGAGTCTGATGACGAATTTGCACGTCGACTTCGATCGGTATCGAACGCTGTTCGAATTCATGCAGGCGAACGGCTGCGAGCGGTTGGTGTGCTTAGGGGCGTACGGCAAGGGGGAGCGCGACTACCGGATGCTCGGAGAACTGATGAATTACTTGAACGCGGAAGGGGCGGCTTACGGCGTCCGGGCCTACTACCATAACCATACCGGGAATACGGGGGAGACGCTCGAGGATATGCGGCGGCTGCTCGCGCACGCCGACCCGGCGCTCGTGCCCGTCATGTGCGACGTCGGTCACGCGACGAAGGATTTCGTCGAGATTCCCGTCCCCGAGAAGCGGGCGCCGGCGTTCCTGCGGGAATTCCGGGAGCGGCTCGGATTCGTGGAGTTCAAGGACTGGAACGAGACGACCGACTTGAATACGCCGGTCGGCGAAGGCCGCTGCGGATACGGCGACGTATTCGATTTCCTGAGAGAAATCGCGTACGAAGGCTGGATCGTCGTCGAACAGAACGGGCACGAAGGGCCGAGTCTCGGACGCGCGCCGGGCGAGTGCGCCCGCATCAGCCGACAATTCATTCGGCGCGGGTTAGGCGTCTGACCTGTCGACGAGCCGCAATAGTTATGCTTAGGTAGGGACCTGTCGCTTCGGCGTCGGGTCCCTTTCGCTTTACCGCGGCGGTCGAGACGGTCCGGGGTCGGAAACATGGACGCGCCGCATTAACGAGAAAGATGTATATTGTCCCCCGCGGCCGATCGGGTTATGGTGAGCCTGACTTGGCTACGCAGAAACCTAGAATCGAGTATGGGGGAGAATACGAATGAACACGAACTTGAAGGTCGGCATCGTCGGCGCGGGGAACATCTTCCGCACGGCGCACGCGCCGGCGCTGGCGAACCATCCCGAAGCAGACATCGTCGCGCTGTGCGACATCGATACGGATAAAGCGCGGGCGCGGGCCGAGGAGCTCGGCGTTCCGCCCGACCGCGTCTACGCGGATTACCGCGAGCTGCTCGAGCGCCACCCCGAGCTGGACTTCGTCGACATCTCGACGCCGAACGCATTCCACAGCGAGATCGCCGTCGCGGCGCTGAACCGGGGCATGCACGTCTTCGTCGAGAAGCCGGACGCCGTCGACGCGGCGCAGGCGGAAGCGATGGCGGCGGCGGCCGAGCGGGCCGGGAAGCTGTTGATGTCGATGCGGAACAACCGGTTCCGTCCGGCGGTGCAGTTCCTGAAGAAGGTCGCGGACGGCGGGCATGCCGGCGACATCTACACGGGGCGCTGCGGCTGGACGCGGCGGCGGGGCATTCCCGGCAAAGGCGGTTGGTTCACGACCGCCGCGCTGTCGGGAGGCGGTCCCCTGATCGACCTCGGCGTGCATTTCATCGACGTCGCGATCTGGCTGATGGGCGATCCGCGTCCGGTCGCGGCGACGGGAGCGACCTATGCGAAGTTCGCGAACGCCGACATCAGCGATTCCGAGCACAGCGCCTTCGGGGAGCGACGGGATAACGGCGTCTTCGACGTCGAGGATCTCGCGACCGGCTTCATTCGGTTCGATAACGGGGCGACGCTGCAGATCGAGTTCAGCTGGGCGGCGAACATCGACGAGGAAGCGAACTTCGTGGAGCTGCGCGGCACGAAGGGGGGCCTCAAGTATCGGCGAGGCGAAGCGGCGCTGTTCAAGGAGCTGGAAGGCACGCTCGTAGACGTCTTCCCGAAGCTGCCGAAGGACGTCCCGGGTCACGCCGAGCATCTCGCTCACTTCATCGACTGCATCCGGGGAAGGGCGAAGCCGATCAATACGCCGCAGGACGGCGTGAACATGATCCGCATCTTGTCGGCGCTCTACGAGTCCGCGCGCATCGGCTCGGAAGTGAAGCTGTAGGGGGGCTGCCGCATGATTCGGGACGGACTTTACTTCCATAATGCCGCGGAGCTGGCCGAAAGCGGCATCGTATCCGGCGGGCTGCAGCCGTACCGGTACACGCAGCAAGCGAGGCGCGCGCTCGGGGAACGAGGACGGATGATGGCGGAGGAGGCGACCGGCTGCGAGGTCCGCTTCGTCACCGCCTCGGACAACGTGCGCGTTACGCTGCTGGCGGAACAGGACGGGGAGGTCGCCGTCTACAAGGGCGGCCTGCAGCATTCGCTTCACCGCGTGCCGGCGGGGATCGCGCGCACGCTGCACCTGGAGCGCCCGCAGCGGTTCGACCGCTTCGAGCCGGCCTCGCTGCGCGTCGCCGGCTTCGCGCCGGACGTCTGGCGCGTCGTCTTCGGCCGCCATCCGGTCTCGCTGCTGCGCGTCCACGCGTTCGGACACCCGATCCGCGCGCCGCGTCCGGACGAGATGCCGTCGCGCCGCTGGCTCGCGTACGGCTCGTCGATTACGCACGGACACGGCGTCTACCCGCACAGCTATATCGACCATGCCGCGCGCCGCCTGCAGGTCGACGTCTATAATAAAGGGCTCAGCGGCTCATGCTGGGTCGAGAAGGAGGCCGTCGACGACTTGACGGCATGCGGCGACTGGGACTTCGCGACGCTCGAGCTCGGCGTGAACATGAGGGAACGGTTCGCACCCGAGACGTTCCGGGAGAGAGCGCGATACGCGCTGGATCGATTCGCGGAGCGCCATCCGGGGAAGCCGCTGTTCCTGATCACCGCCTTCCCGAATTTCGCGTCCCGCGACGATTCGACGTCCGGGGAACGGGAGCGGCGCTTCAACGATATCCTGCGCGAGGAGGCCGCCCGCCGGAGCCGCGACGCGGTCGCGCTGCTCGAAGGCGCGGACATCGCGCCGGATGTCGGCGCGCTGACCTGCGACTTGATCCATCCGGGCGCGTTCGGCAACATCGCGATGGGCGAGCGGCTGGCGGAGCAGCTGGCGGACGGGTTGGCCGGACGATCGGCGTCGCGACCGGCGGACTAGCCGAACCGACCGATCCGACCGTATCGATCGAACCGACCGTCCGGCGGGCGGCCGACGCATCCGCCGAACGGCTCCGCCTTCGCCGCGCGAGATGGTATAATGTACGAACGACTTTGCGACGACGTCGACATTCAGGGGAGGGGTCCATTCCGAACATGCAGAAGAAATGGTTATTCCGCCTGATCATGTCCTATATTCCGATTCTCTTCGTCGTCGTCTTCTGTTTGATGCTGCTGTTCTTCACGGGCGTCGGCGAAGTGCTGCGGAAGCAGTCGCTGAACGCTCATCGCGTCTATTCCGAGCAAGTGCGGCACTTGGTCGATTCGACGCTGCAGAACATCGATGCGATGGCGAGCCGGGATTTGCTGCTGAATCCGAAGGTCGCCGACTATTTCGACCGCACGGGGGAGCAGTCCCCTTATTCGTATTACGGGGTGACGGAGGTGCTGCTCGAGTTCACCGTTACGATGCCGATGGTAGACTCGATCTACTTGTACCGCGAAGCCGACGGCAAGGTGCTGATGCAGCATTACGCCTCCGAACTGGCGACGTTCGGGGACCGCGAATTCATCGAACGGAGCGCGGGCATCGCGGGGCCGATGACGTGGAGCGGCGTGCGCACGCTGCGTCTATTCCAGGATGATCGGACGAGCCAGGTCGTCACGCTCGTCAAGAAGGTGCCTTACTATTCCGGGGAGAAGGGGCTCATCGTCGTCAATGTGCGCTCGAGCTCGCTCCAGTCGCTCGTTCGCGAGATGTACGACGGCGGAGCGGGCGGGACGGCATGCTTGTACGATGGCGAGGGTATCCCCCTCGCCGGTCCGGATGCGTCCTGCGCGAGCGAGGGCGAGGCGACGTCTTATGCGTCCGCGTCCCCTTATACGGGCTGGGAGCTTCGGATCGAACCGCCTCGGGAAGGCGCCTTCTCGTTCGTGTCGATCTTCTCGTACCTCTGGTTCTGGCTCGGGCTGCTCGCCGTCGCGTTCGGCATCGCGGCGATGACGTATATCAGCCACCGGCACTATCGGCCGCTCGAGCAAGTGATGACCCGCATACGGGCGATCGGGGAGAAGCGGGACGGCCTCGCCGCGAGCCGCGACGCGAAGGACGAGTTCGACTTCATCGACCATGCGCTCGTCAGCCTCATCGAGCAGACGAATCACTTCGAGGAGCGCCAGGCGGAGAGCCTGCTCTACCTTCGAAGTCATCTGTTCAAGGAGCTGTCGGAGGGTACGCGGCAGATGTCCAAGGAGGAGCTTCGCCGGGAGTTCGCGAACTTGGGACTCGAAGGCACGTTCGACTGTCTGCTTGCCGTCGTCGTCGAGTTGGACGACTACGCGGGCTTCGCGTCGACCTACTCGCATCGGGATCAATCGCTGTTCAAGTTCACGGTGCGCAGCGCGATTCAGGAGATCGCGGAGGAAGAAGGCGAGCTCGTCCTGACGGAGTGGATGACGCCCGCGCGGCTCGGAGTATTGTACCGCATGCCCGTCGGCAGCGGCGAGAGGCATATGGCGCTCAAGGCGACGCGGATGTCCGAGCGCGCGAGGGAATGGGTGGAGCGGTATCTGAAGTTCACCGTCACGTTCGGCGTCGGCGCGGCGGTCCGGGAGCCGTTCGAAGCGGCGGAGTCGTTCAAGCAAGCGACGGCGGCGCTCGAACGGAAAATATCGCTTGGACCGAACCGCGTCGTCGTCTACGACCCGCAATGGCGGCTCATGGCCGAGCCGTCCGGCGCGGATACGCTGATGCAGCAGCTGCGGGAGGCGGCGACGCTGTTCCGGCTCGGCAACCCGGATTGGGAACTGCTGCTCGCGCATGCGTTCGATACGATCGAGGCCGGCGTCTATTCCAGAGGCGAGGTAACCGGGCTCCTGCGCATGTTCAAGGCGCAGCTGCTCCGCGAGATGGGGGAGC
>JAPSKX010000144.1 GCA_031181325.1 Paenibacillus sp. | reverse complement strand
CGCTCTTGTGGTCCGTGGTGATCGGGTTGGCGCTCGTCACGGTCGTTCAATGGATATCGACGTTCGGAGGCGCGGAGGCGCCGAAGGCGGACGCGAAACGGATGTTGTTCGAGGCATCGTTGTTTCAGGTGGAGCTGCTGGCCGGCCACGCGGCGGAAGCTGCGTCCGCCGGAACGACGAGCGAGCTGGACGGCCTGAAGCAAGCGGCGTACTCGGTCGAGTATACGCACGCACGCTTCGCGGACGCGGTCGGGGGAGAAGTGCCGGAGCTGCGCTCGGCGGGCGCCCTCGTGGAGCTGCTCGTGCGTCTGCAGATCGGCGGAGAACGCAGGCTGAAGGCCGACGAGGCGGAATGGCTGGCGGCGGCTGCGCCGTATGTTAGCGAGCTCCATGACGCGTATGCGGCACTGTACGGCGAAGACGGCGGCGTCGATCCTGCGGCGGCGGAACGCATCCGGTTCGCGGACGAAGAGATCGAGGCCGTCTTGGAACGCGGGAAGCGATGATGCGCGAGACGAACCCTAGTATCGAGACATTGAAAAAAGGAAACACTACTTTCAAGATTTCGTCATTTTTGCTTGGACCGAACGTTGTCGAATTGTGATATAATGCAATGTATGATACTCTAGTTTAGAATTATTATAAAGAAGGTGGTGAACGCGATGCACATTGTCGTTGTCGGGCTCAATTATCGTACGGCGCCCGTAGAGGTGCGGGAACGCTTTACGATTGCGCCGGAGCGGCTCCCGCAAGCGGTTCGAGAGATGAAGCGCTGGAAGAGCGTTCTCGAATGTGTCATCGTCGCCACTTGCAACCGAACGGAATTGTACGCCGTCGTCGATCGCGACAGCTTCTGCCCGCAGCACGTCCGCAACTTTATGGCTTCGTGGTTCGGCATCGCGAAAGAAGAATTCGCTCCATATCTTTATACCTATGAAGACGACGAGGCGAAGCGGCACCTGTTCAAGGTCGCCTGCGGTCTCGATTCGATGGTGCTCGGCGAGACGCAAATCCTGGGGCAAGTGCGGGACGCGTTCCTCTTGGCGCAGCAGGAGCGCGCGACGGGGACCCTTTTTAATATGTTGTTTAAGCAGGCCGTGACGGTCGCGAAGAAGGGGCATGCCGAGACGGGCATCGGCGAGAACGCCGTGTCGGTGTCGTACGCCGCCATCGAGCTCGGCAAGCGCATCTTCGGTTCTTATCGGAACAAGAATGTGCTCATCATCGGCGCGGGCAAGATGAGCGAGCTGACGGCGAAGCACTTGTCCGCGAGCGGGGCGGAACGGATTTCGGTCACGAATCGCACGCTCGAGCGCGCCGAGGAGCTCGCGGTCAAGTTCGGCGGACAAGCGTATTCGTTCGAAGCGCTGCCCGCGCTGCTCTCCGCGGCGGACGTCGTCATCTCCTCGACGGGTTCGAACGGCACGATCCTGTCCAAGCGGGATATCGAAGCGGCGATGAAGGACCGGCCGTCCAAGCCGATGTTCATGATCGATATCGCGGTGCCGAGAGATCTCGCGCCGGACATTCACGACGTCCCGAACGTATACTTATACGACATCGACGACCTGGAAGGCATTGTGGAGGCGAATATGGAGCAACGCCGCAAGCAGTCGAGCCGGATCGAGGCGATGATCGAAGCGGAGCTCGGGGCGTTCGAGCAATGGTATCGCTCGCTGGGCGTCGGCCCCGTCATTCGCGCGCTGCAGGAGAAGGCGAAGGACGTTCACCTCGAGACGATGGAGAGCATGCGCAACAAGCTGCCCGATCTGACCGAGCGCGAATTGAAGATCATCCATAAGCTTACGAAGAGCATGCTGAACCAGATGATGCACGAGCCGATCCAGCGCGTGAAGGAGATGGCGCCGGGCCGGCACGGAGACGAAGCGCTCGCTTATTTCACGAAGCTGTTCGCCTTGGAAGAGGCGAACCGCGTTCCGCCGGAGCCGAAGGGCGAGAAGCCGGCGAGCGAGCCGACGGAAGAACGACTCCCGCTTCAGCACGGCAGCTTGTCGTTGGCGTAAGAAGCGTTTCGCGCGGGAGGTGTCGGGCCGGATGGTCACGAAGTTTTGGCTGTACGATATTATCATTTATATTTATGCCCTGAGCCTACTGTTTTACTTCAGCGACGCCGTTGCCCGCAACGACGGCGCGAAGCGGATGGGCGAAGGGCTGCTTGTTTTTGTTTGGGTGTTGCAGACGGCGTTCTTCTTCTTCCGGATGTACGAGCATCGCTACATCCCCGTATTTACGAGGTTCGAGACGATGTTTTTTTTCTCGTGGCTGCTCGTCACGGCGTCGCTCGTCGCCAGTCGGTTTTACAAGCTGCAGTTCGTCGTCTTCTTCGTTAACGTCATCGGCTTCACGGTTCTCGTACTGAATTTGTTGACGGACCCGGGCGTCCTTCCTGTGCGACAGGAGCTGTCCGCCGGCGTCTTATCGCTTCATGTCGCGCTGGCTATTTTGAGTTATACGGCGTTCGCGGTGTCCGCGATTTTGTCAGGCTCCTACTTGTTTTTGCACCAGCGACTGAAGCAGAAGCGATGGACGGACGCGTTGCATCGGCTGCCCAGTTTGGAGTCGATGGAACGGTATGCGCTTCACGCCGCGCTCGTCGGTACCCCGACGCTGATCTTGTCGCTGTCGCTCGGGACGGTGTGGCTTTCGTTCGACAGTCCGTTATCGGCGCTGTTCATGGACGCGAAGCTGTACGCCACCGCGCTGATATTAATTTTGTACGGCTGGCTGTTCGTGATGAAATATCGGCTGCGGAAGCCCGGGCTGAAGCTGGCTTGGTGGAACGTCGGTTCGTTCCTCTTTCTGCTCCTGAACTTCGCGGTCGCGAACGACTTCTCCGAATTTCATCCTTGGATATGAGGGGGGCGGCGCGATGTACGATTCGAACCGGTTCGGCGGACCGCCGAAGTACTATCCGATCATGGCGGACGTCACGGATGCGGCCTGCGTCGTCGTCGGCGGCGGACCGGTCGCTTGGCGGAAGATCGCGGGCCTCGTCGACTGCGGCGCCCGCGTCGTCGTCGTCTCGCCGGACGGCGTGCCGGAGCTCGAGACGGCGGCTGCGATCGGCGCGGTGGTCTGGCACCGCAGGCGATACCGTTCCGGCGATCTGGCCGGCGCGGCGCTCGCGTTCGCGGCGACGAACGATGCGGCCGTCAACGCGGCCGTACGCGAGGAAGCGCGGCGGGAAGGCGTACTGTTGAATGCCGCGTACGACGCGGACCAGGGGAATTTCTTGGTGCCGTCTGTCGTCCGCCGAGGCCGGCTCGTCTTGGCAGTGTCTACGAGCGGGTCGAGCCCGAAGCTGGCCCGCCGCATCGCGGCGGAGCTGGAGCGGACGTACGGCCCCGAATACGGCCCCTATACCGAGCTGCTGGAACGGCTCCGCGCCTTCGCGCTGGCGAGCGGGGCGGACGAAGAACGTCGGCTTCGCGCCCTCGGGGCGTTGCTCGAGACGAACGCCTTGGAACGTCTAGGCGGCGGCGCGAGTCTCGAGGAAGTGGAGTCGGAATGTATAGCGCTTCTGAAGCGAAAGCTTCTGAATACTTAAGGTTGGATCGGAAGGCTGGGTACTATGACAAGCATACGGAAATGGGTCGTCGGCTCGCGCCAGAGCGCGCTGGCTTTGACGCAGACGAATCAAGTGCTCGACGCGCTGAGGGAGCTCGGGGCGAAACACGGCATGCCCTGCGAATTCGAGGTGCGCAAGATCGTCACGAAGGGAGATCGGATTCTCGACGTCACGCTGTCGAAGGTCGGCGGCAAGGGGCTGTTCGTGAAGGAGATCGAACAAGCGTTATTGGATCGAGAGATCGACTTCGCCGTACATAGCATGAAGGATATGCCCTCCGCGCTGCCGGACGGATTGATCATCGGCTGCGTGCCGGAGCGGGAAGACCCCCGGGACGCGTTCATCGCGAAAGGGGGCCGAACGCTCGAGACGCTGCCGCACGGCGCGCGTCTCGGGACGAGCAGTCTCCGCCGCAGCAGCCAGATGAAGTTTCTGCGCCCCGACCTCGTCGTCGAACCGCTGCGCGGCAACATCGACTCGCGTCTGAAGCGTCTCGAGGAAGGCGAATTCGACGCGATCTTGCTCGCGTCGGCGGGCCTTAGACGGATGGGCTGGGAGCATCGGATCACGGAGCCGGTGCCTGCGGACACGTGCATCCCTGCGGTCGGTCAAGGCGCGTTGGCGCTCGAATGCAGAGCGGGGGACGAGGAGCTGCTCGCGCTGCTGAAGCTGTTCCACCACGAGCGTACGGCGGCCGCGGTGACTGCCGAGCGGGCGTTCCTGGCGAAGCTGAACGGCGGCTGTCAGGTGCCGATCGGCGCGTACGCGACGCTCGATGCGAGCGGCAAGGAAGTGACGCTCACGGGGTTCGTCGGCACGCCGGACGGTTCGACCTTGCTGCGGGAGACGGCGGTCGGCGGCGATCCGGCGAAGCTCGGCGCATCCGTCGGGGAGACGCTGATGGCCAGAGGCGCGGCGCGCATCCTGGAGGAAGCAAGGGAGGAATAGACGCGTGGGGGAGAAGAAGCCGGGGAAAGTGTTTCTGGTCGGGGCGGGTCCGGGAGACCCGAAGCTGATCACGGTGCGGGGGATGGAGGCGATCGCCCGGGCGGACGTCATCGTCTACGATCGATTGGCGAGTCCCCGCTTGCTCCGGCATATGAAGCCGGGCGCCGAGAAGGTGTTCGTCGGCAAGCTGCCGGACAAGCATATGCTGAAGCAGGAGGAAATCAATCAGCTGCTCGTGGACCTCGCGTCGTCGGGACGGATCGTAACGAGATTGAAGGGCGGGGATCCTTCCGTCTTCGGCCGCGTCGGCGAAGAGGCGGAGAAGCTGGCGGAGAACGGCATCGAATTCGAGATCGTTCCGGGCGTCACGTCGGCGATCGCCGTGCCCGCCTACGCGGGCATCCCGGTGACGCATCGCGACTTTACGTCGTCCTTCTCGATCGTGACCGGGCACGAATATCCGAACAAGACGTACGGGCACGTCGATTGGGACCATCTGGCGAAGGCGTCCGGAACGCTCATCTTCCTGATGGGCGTCGCCAATATCGGCAACATCGCCGAATCGCTCGTTCGCGGCGGCAAGGATCCGGCGACGCCGGTCGCGCTCATTCGGTGGGGCACGTGGATGGAGCAGCGCACCTTGGTCGGCACGCTCGAGAACATCGTCGCGAAGGTGGCCGAGAGCGGCTTCTCGTCCCCGGCAGTCATTATCGTCGGGGATGTCGTCAAGCTGAGGAGCCGCATCGCATGGTTCGAGAAGCGGCCGCTGTTCGGCATGCGCGTGCTGGTGACGCGGGCGCGGGAGCAGGCGAGCGAGCTGTCCGGGCGCATCGACGATCTCGGCGGCGAAGCGTTCGAGTGGCCGGTCATCCGCACTTGCCCCTTGCCCGTCGACGCCGCCTCCGGCCCGCTCTCGACGCCGGAGGCGTACGATTGGCTCGTGTTCACGAGCGTGAACGGCGTCCGGCATTTCTTCGACGCCTGCGTCGCGTGCCGCGTCGACGTGCGCCGGTTCGCGCGCGCGCGGGTCGCCGCCGTCGGGCCGAAGACGGCCGAGACGCTCGCCGCCCGGGGCATCCTGGCGGAGACGCTGCCGCCCTCCTTCACGGGGGACGAGCTCGGGAGAACGCTCGCCGCGTTGACGAAGCCCGGCGAGCGCGCGCTGCTGGCGCGGGCGCGCGTCGCCGGCGCGGGCCTGCCGGAAGCGCTCCGCGCCGCCGGCGTCGCCGTCGACGACCTTCCGGTGTATGAGACCGCGTTGTCGGACGAGGGGACGGACGAGGCGCTGGAGCTGCTTCGCGAAGGCAAGCTGAGCGCGGTCACGTTCACGAGCTCGTCCACGGTAACGAATCTGCTCGAGCTGTTGCGGCGACGCGGGTACGAACGGCCGGTCGAAGCGCTCGCGGGCGTACCGGCGTTCTGCATCGGTCCCGTTACCGCGGCGACCGCGAGGGAGGCGGGCATCGCGATCGCCGCGGAGGCGGAGGAAGCGACGATCGACGGCCTCGTCGCCGCGCTCGTCGCGCACAACTTCAAGAGAACGGAGGAGACGCGTCCATGAGCTACGATCGCGTTCGACATAGAAGGTTAAGGGGCAGCGCGGCCATTCGCGCGTTAGTCAGAGAAACGAGAATTTCGCCGGATCAATTGATCTATCCGCTCTTCGTCACGACCGGAACGAACGTCAAACACGAAATTCCGTCGATGCCGGGCGTATACCACTTCTCGCTCGATCTATTGGAGGCGGAAGTCGCGGAGCTGAAGCGGCTCGGCATTCGCTCCATCCTGCTGTTCGGGGTGCCGGAAGCGAAGGACGAGGTCGCCTCGTCCGCGTACGACGAGAACGGCATCGTGCAACAGGCGATTCGTCGGCTCAAGGCGCTCGATCCCGAGCTCTTGATCGTGGCGGATACGTGCGTGTGCCAATATACGAGCCACGGTCATTGCGGCATCGTCGAGCATAACGCGCACACGAACCGAGCGGAGATCGCGAACGATCCGTCGCTCGAGCTGCACGTGAAGACGGCCGTCTCGCAGGCGAAGGCCGGCGCCGACATTATCGCGCCGTCGAACATGATGGACGGCTTCGTGGCGGCGATTCGGAGCGGTCTGGACGAGAGCGGCTTGTCACATGTGCCGATTATGTCTTACAGCGTCAAGTATGCGTCTGCGTTCTACGGTCCGTTCCGGGACGCAGCGCATTCCGCGCCGCAATTCGGCGATCGCAAGACGTATCAGATGGACCCTGCGAACGTGCGGGAAGGCATTCGGGAAGCCGAATCCGACGTTATCGAAGGCGCGGATTTCTTGATGGTCAAGCCCGCGCTCGCGTATCTCGACGTGATCCGGGCGCTCCGCGAGCAATTCGAGCTGCCGCTCGTCGCGTACAACACGAGCGCGGAGTACAGCATGACGAAGGCGGCCGCCGCGAACGGATGGATCGACGAAAGGGCGATCGTGCTCGAGACGCTGACCGGCATGAAACGGGCGGGCGCCGACATCATTATTACGTATCACGCCAAAGACGCGGCGAGATGGCTAAAGGAAGAACAATAACATGAACACATACAACGACTTGTTTCTGCGGGCGTGCCGCAAGGAGACGACGGAGCGCGTCCCGGTCTGGTACATGCGCCAGGCGGGACGCTACGACCCGGACTATCGGAAAATCAAGGAAAAATACTCGCTGCTCGAAATATGCGAGCAGCCGGAGCTGGCGGCGGAAGTGACGCTCATGCCGGTGAAGAAGCTCGGCGTCGACGCCGCCATTCTGTACTCCGACATTATGAATCCGGTGGCGTCGATCGGCATCGACTTCGACATCGTGAAGAACGTCGGCCCGGTCATTCATAACCCGGTGCGCACGCGGGCGGACGTCGAAGCGCTGCGGCCGATCGACGTCGAAGGCGATCTCGGGCATATCCTCAAGACGATCCGGATTCTCGACGCCGAGCTGAAGGTACCGTTGATTACGTTCGCCGGCTCGCCCTTCACGATCGCGAGCTATTTGATCGAAGGCCGCCCGTCCAAGAACTATATTCTTACGAAAACGATGATGTACTCCGAGCCCGACGTCTGGCATTCGCTCATGAACAAGCTCGGCGACATGATCGTCGCTTATGTGCGAGCGCAGTTCGCGAACGGCGCGAAGGCCGTCCAGCTGTTCGACAGCTGGGTCGGGGCGTTGTCGCCCCACGACTTCCGGATGTATGTGCTGCCGGTCATCGAACGCATCTTCCGCGAGCTGTCCGACATTCCGCATCCGAAGATTTACTTCCCGGGCGTCGCGTCGGGCGAGCTGCTGCCGCTGCTCGGCGGCGTGGAAGCGGACGCGATCGGCCTCGACTGGCGCGTATCCATCCGCGAAGGCCGACGCCGGCTCGGCGACCGGTTCGCGGTGCAGGGCAACCTGGATCCGTATGTGCTGACGGCGGCTCAGGACGTGATCGAGGCGCAGGCGGCGGCGATCCTGGACGAGGGGATGGAGGCGCCGGGGTACATTTTCAACTTGGGGCACGGGCTGTTCCCGGAGGCGTCGCTCGATAAGCTCAAGGCGCTGACGGAGTTTATTCATCGGTATTCCGAACGGCAAAGGAGCATGTGAACATGAGGGATCAACGGAAGTACGGACCGGACGCGATCGGCGTGCTCGTCATGTCGTACGGGACGCCGGAGAGCCTGGATCAAGTCGAAGCGTACTACACGCATATTAGACGTGGCAAGCCGCCGACGGAGGAGCAGCTGAACGACTTGGTGGGCCGCTACGAGAAGATCGTTGGCGGCTTCTTCCCGCTGCGCCGCAATACGGACGCGCAAGTCGCGGCGCTGCAGGCGACGCTGGACCGCGCCTACCCGGAGACGACATACGTTTGTTATCAAGGGCTGAAGCACGCTTCTCCGTTCATCGAAGACGGCGTGCGCGCCATGGCGGCGGACGGCATTACGCGGGCGGTCGGGGTCGTGCTGGCGCCGCATTACTCGACGATGAGCGTCGGCGGGTACGTGAAGCGGGCGCAGGCGGCGGCGGAAGAGGCGGGCGTCGCGATGTCGTTCGTCGAGAGCTACCATATGCACCCGAAGCTGATCGAAGCGATCGCGGACCGCGTGGAGCGGGCGCTGAAGAAATTCACGGAAGTCGATCCGGAAGAGGTGAAGGTGCTGTTCACGGCGCACAGCTTGCCGGAGCGCATTCTGCAGATGAACGACCCGTATCCGGAGCAGCTGCTCGAGACGTCGCGCGCGATCGTCGAGCGGACGGGCGTGACGGACTGGCAGTTCGCGTGGCAGAGCGCCGGACAGACCGGGGAGAAGTGGCTCGGGCCGGACATCTTGGAGGAGCTGGAGCGGCTCCATGCGGAGGAAGGCGTAGACTACGCGCTCGTCTGTCCGATCGGATTCGTCTCGGATCATCTGGAAGTGCTGTACGACCTCGATATCGAGGCGCAGGCGCTTGCGCGGAAGCTCGGCCTTCATCTGGAGCGGACGGAGATGCTGAACACGGAGCCGCTCTACATGGAGACGCTCGCCGACGTCGTGCACGGGAAACTGGGCGCGGTTGCGGGAGTCGAATCGTAATGGAGCGGGAACGCGTAACGCCGGATCCGCATATCGTCGTCGTCGGCGGCGGCATCACCGGGCTGACGGCGGCGTTCTATGCGATGCGGCTCGCGAAGCGGGAAGGGCTCGCGCCGAAGGTGACCTTGATCGAGGGGAGCGATCGGCTCGGCGGGAAAATTCGGACGCAGCGGCGGGACGGCTTCGTCATCGAGCGGGGACCGGATTCGTTCCTCGCCCGCAAGCGTCCGATCATCGATCTGTCGCAGGAGCTCGGCATCGCGGAGGAGCTCGTGACGCTGAATCCGGCGACGAAGAAAACCTACATCCTGCGCGGGGGCAAGCTGCACCGCATTCCGCCCGGCCTCGTGCTCGGCGTGCCCACCGACTGGAAGCCGTTCGTGACGAGCGGCTTGATCTCTTGGTCCGGCAAGCTGCGCGCGGCGCTCGATTGGGTGCTGCCGGCGGCGCGCGGCGACGCGGACGAGTCGCTCGGCGGCTTCCTGCGCCGGCGCCTCGGCGATCAGGTCGTCGACTTCGTGGCCGAGCCGCTGCTCTCCGGCATCTATGCCGGCGACGCGGACAAGCTCAGCTTGATGGCGACGTTCCCGCAGTTTCGCGCGGCGGAGCGCAAGTACCGAAGCCTAATGATCGGGCTCGGACAGGGCGCAGGCGCGACGCGAGGCGGCGCGGCCGGCGAGGAGCATATCCCGCCGCATGCGCGCGGCAGCGCGTTCCTCAGCTACCGCGGCGGCTTGTCGACGCTCGTCGAACGGCTGACGGAGACGCTGCGGGACGAGGGCGCCGTGCTGCTCGCCGGCGAGCCGGTCCGCGCCGTTACGCCGCAGCCCGGCGGCGGCGCCGTCGTGACGCTCGCGAACGGGGACGCCCTGTCGGCGGACGCGGTCGTCGTGGCGACGCCGGCTTCCGCGCTCGGCGGGCTGCTCCCCGAGGTGCCGGAGGCGTCGCTGTTCCGCGACATGGCGTACGCGTCCGTCGCGAACGTCGTCCTCGGCTACCGCCGGGATCGCGTGGCCGTGCCGCTCGACGGCGCCGGCTTCGTCATTCCGCGCACGGAAGGACGCTTCATCACCGCGTGCACGTGGACGTCGTCGAAGTGGCTGCATACCGCGCCGTCGGACCGTGTGTTGATCCGGTGTTACGTCGGCCGCATCGACGACGAGCGCTGGCGCGCGATGGACGACGAGGCGCTCGCCGCGGCCGTCCGCCGGGAGGTGGCCGAGCTCGTCGGCATCGACGCGGAGCCGGACTTCGCGGACATTACGCGCCTCGAGCGGTCGATGCCGCAATACGAGGTCGGCCATCCGGAGAAAGTGCGGGCGCTGCGCGAAGCGCTCATGAAGAAAGCCCCCGGCGTCTACGCGGCGGGGGCTGGATTCGAAGGCGTCGGTTTGCCCGATTGCATTCATCAGGGCAAGCAAGCGGCGGAGCAGGCGGTCGCGTTCATGCGCCGCCGGCGCGAAGCTTAGAGAGGTCGAGCGTAAAGCCATGCGGCGCGGCATTCAGAATCTGGATGCGCTCGAGGTCGCGGACGACCTCCATCAGCACCGTCTTCGTCACGCCGGCCATGCGCGCGAGCTCGTCATAGTTGAGCGCGATCCGAATTTGAATCGTGTTGCCGCTGCGGATGCCGTTCCGATTGGCGAAGATGATCAGGTTCTTGAGCACGCGGGTCCGGGCGTCGACGAACGTCAAATCATACACGTGTTCGTTCGTCTCCCGGATGCGTCGGCACAGCTCCTGCATGATCGTCAGCGACATGTCGGGCAGCGACTTCAGCAGCTGAATGAATTCGGAGCCGCGCAACGTAAGGAACATGCTGTCCTCCAGCACCTGCGCGCTCGCCGATCGCGGTTTGCCGTCGATGAGCGACAGCTCGCCGAAGTTGTCGCCCGCTTGGAAGACGGACAAGATCTTCTCCTCGCCGCCCGCGTTGGACGTGAACACCTTGACCGAGCCGGATACGATGATATAAAAAACGTCTCCCGGTTCTTTCTCGCGAAACAACACCGTCCCGGCCTTAAAGCCCTTGCGGTTGCAAATTTCGGAGAGGCGCGTCAGTTGGTCCTCGGAGAGATGTTTGAACAGCGGCACTTGGTGCAAAAGAGATAACATGGAGATGCTCCTCTATATTGAAAAGTCGTACCCATTTTACCATATGCGGAACAGGAATGGATAGGAGGATTTCGGCATGAACGGTCAAACGAGAAGCACGTCCCGTTCGCAGGCGGCGTTCGAAGCGGCGAAGCGGATCATTCCGGGCGGGGTGAACTCCCCGGTGCGCGCGTTCCGGTCGGTCGGCGGCGCGCCTTTCTTCGTCGATCGCGGCGCGGGCTCGCGCGTCTACGACATCGACGGGAACGAATACATCGATTACGTCGGTTCCTGGGGGCCGCTGATTTTGGGTCATGCTCACCCCGAGGTGCTGGCCGCGATTCGCGAAGCGGCGGAGCGCGGCACGAGCTTCGGCGCGCCGACCGAGCGGGAGACGGCGATGGCCGCCCTCGTCTGCGAGCGCATGCCGTCCGTGGAGGTCGTCCGGATGGTCAACTCCGGCACCGAAGCGACGATGAGCGCGTTGCGGCTTGCCCGCGGGTACACGAACCGGTCGAAAATCGTGAAATTCGAAGGCAGCTATCACGGACATGCGGACGCGCTGCTCATCAAGGCGGGCTCCGGCGTCGCGACGCTGGGTCTCCCGGACAGCCCGGGCGTGCCGGCCGGCGTAGCGGAGCATACGATCACGGTGCCGTACAACGACCCGGCGTCGCTGCGGCTCGCCTTCGAACGCTACGGCGAGCAGATCGCGGCGGTCATTATCGAGCCGGTCGGCGGCAACATGGGCGTCGTTCCGCCGCTGCCCGGCTTCCTCGAAGAGGTGCGGGCGGTGACGACGGAATACGGCGCGCTGCTCATTTTCGACGAGGTCATGACGGGGTTCCGCGTACACTTGCATTCCGCGCAGGGCCTGTACGGCATAACGCCGGACCTGACCTGCATGGGCAAGGTGATCGGCGGCGGGCTGCCGGTCGGGGCGTACGGCGGCCGCCGTGACATCATGGAACGAATCGCGCCGGCCGGGTCGATCTATCAGGCGGGCACGCTGTCGGGCAATCCGCTCGCCATGGCGGCGGGGCTGACGACGCTGGAGCTGCTGGGACGACCGGGCGTCTACGAAGAGCTCGAGCGCAAGTCGGCGCGCCTCGAGGAAGGACTCGCGCGCAACGCCCGCGAGTTCGGCATTCCGAGCACGAT
>JAPSKX010000143.1 GCA_031181325.1 Paenibacillus sp. | reverse complement strand
GCGAATTGAAGCTGCTTCAGTACGACTGGGATTGGATGTCGGCGAACGGAGACGACATTACGAAGCAATTCTTGGACGTCTTTAAATAAGAGAGTCGGTGATTCGAATGCAGGTTCGATCGAGGCGAGCGCGCTTCTCCTGGGGGATCGGTCTCGCCGTCGGGCTGTTGGTTCCGGCGATCGTCATCCCCCTCTGTCTGGTCATTCTAAGCAGCCTCGTATCGGACGGGCGTTTCGATCCGCTCGCGGCGTGGAATGCGGCGCTTGCTCCGGGTGTCGCAAGCGTGGTCGTCAATACGTTGTTCTTAGGGGTGCTGGTGGTAGCGGGGACGACGGCGGTCGCCTTCCCGATGGCTTACCTTGCGGCGAAAACCGAGATCGGGGAACGCCGCTGGTTGGACGTCTTGATCGTCGTCCCCTTCATGACGCCGCCCTATATCGGCTCGATGGGGTGGATATTATTCATGCAGCCTAGGGGGTTTATGGAGCAGATGGCCCCTTGGACGGCGGCGTTCACCCCGTATTTTTTCAGCCTGGGCGGTCTGGTCGCGATCATGAGCTTCCACTTATATCCGTTCCTGTATTTAATGCTGCGCAACGCGCTGCAGCGGATCGGGCAAGGCTACGAGGAAGCGGGGGCGCTGCATGGCGCGGGAATCGGATATCGGCTGCGGCGCATCGTCGCGCCGCTGCTGTTCGGCAGCTACCTGATGGGCGCGCTGCTCGTCTTCGTCAAGACGATCGCCGAGTTCGGTACGCCGGCTACCTTCGGACGGAAGATCGGGTTCTACGTGCTTACAACGGAAATTCACAGGCTGACGTCCAGCTGGCCGATCGACTTCGGCAAAGCGACGGCGTTAGCTTCGATCCTTCTGACTTCGAGCCTCGCCGTGTGGTATCTCCAGAGCTTGATGTCGCGGAGGTTCCGCTACCAAACCCTGGGCGGCAAGGGCATGCGCGCCCGCCCAACGCCCTTGCGCGCTTGGGGCAAGGGCGCGGCCTGGGGCTATGTCGGCATCGTGCTCGGCTTGTCGATCGGGGTGCCGTATTTCTCGATCGTCGTCGCTTCGTTGCAGAAGCTGCGGGGAGACGGCTTGGCATGGGGGAATTTCACGTTGGATCATTACGTTCGTCTGTTAACCTGGGGAAGCCCGGGCTTCAAGGCGCTGACGAACAGCATCGGACTCGCGTTCCTGGCCGCTACGTTCGCAGCCGCGATCGGCACCTTCCTCGCGCTGCAAATTCGCGGATCGACGACGAGGGGGCAGAGGACGGCGGATCTGTTCAGTCTGCTGCCTAACACCGTGCCGGGTATCGTCATCGCGGTCGGACTCGTCCTGTTTTGGAACGCGAAGTGGATGCCGATCCCGCTGTACAACACATACGGCATGGCCGTTCTGACGTACGTCGTGTTCTTCCTGCCGTACACGGTGCAGTATGTGAAGTCCAGCTTCAGTCAGCTGGACGATAAGCTGTTTCAGGCAGGCAAGGTGTATGGAGGAACAGGATGGTACATCTTCCGGCGCATCGCGCTGCCGCTGCTCTTGCCCGGCATTCTGGCCGGCTGGATGATGACCTTCACGATTTCGGCAAGGGAGCTGGTAGCTTCTTTGATGCTGCTGCCGCCTTCCATGCACGTATCGGCAACGTACATCTTCTCCCAGTTCGAGCAAGGGGAAGTGTCGATGGGCATGGCGATGGCCGTGCTGACCGTCGGCCTGACGACCGCCGTGCTGGCGATCATGAATCAACTAGAATCACGCGGGAAGTGATGGGTGTGGCAACATTGGAAGTCTGGGGAGGCGCCGGCGAACACGGGCGCGCGTGTTATCGCGTCGCGAACGGACCGATATCGGTGCTGCTCGACTGCGGCGGGAAGCGCACCGCCGGGGAGGAGTATCCGCTATGGAAGCCGGAGGCGGTGCCGAAGCTGACGACGGCGTTCCTGTCGCATGCCCATGAAGATCATTCCGCGGGACTTCCGATCTTGCATCGGATGGGCTATCGCGGCGACGTGTGGACGACCCGGGCGACCGCCCGGCGCCTTGCGTCCACCTACCGGTCGTGGAGGCAGTACGCAGCGGGACGGAGCGAGACGCCGTTCCATGACGGGGACGAAGGGCAGCTCCGCTTCCGGTACCTGGAGGATGCCGCCCCCGAAGGGGAATGGTTCGAAGCGGCGCCCGACGTTCAGGCCTGTTGGGGGCCGAGCGGCCATATGATCGGCTCGGTATGGATTTTGCTGGACGTGGCGGGCTGCAAGGTGTTTTATTCCGGCGATTACACGTCGGAATCCAGTCTGTTGCGTGCGGGGCTTCCCGCGCCGGATCAGTGCAACAACCTCGAGGCGGCCATCGTAGATGCCGCGTACGGCGTTCGAACAGACAGTCAAGCGGATGTCGTCGCGCAGCTCGTCGGGAAGATCCGGGAAGTCGGCGAGCGAGGCGGGCATGTTCTCCTGCCGGTGCCGCTGCACGGGCGCGGACCGGAGCTGCTCGTGCTGCTGGCGGAAGCGCTGCCCGAATCGCGCCTCGTCGGCGAGGAGGCCTTGCTTCAAGGGCTGGCGGCGCTGAGGGAAGAATCGGCATGGTTGCTGCCCGACGCAGTCGAACGAATCGGGCGGGCGGTCGACCGATTGCGACGGCAAGCCGTCGCCGAATCCGAAGGAAGCTCGACCGCCGCGGGATCGCCCGCGATCCTCTTCGTGCCCGACGCGCAGCTGCAGACGGAGCGGGCGCAAGCGATCTACCGGAGATTGTTCGAGTCGAACGATGCGGCTGCGCACGCGGTTATTTTCACGGGGCATGTCTACGGCGACAGCTACGCCGGCAAGCTCGTCGATCGCGCCGGCGAACGGCCGCCATGCGGCATTCACCGGATCCCCTATAAGATACACCAGGGGTTGCCGGAGGTGTGGCGCATGCTGGAACGATTGAAGCCGCGCGCGTTGCTTCCGGTGCATGCGGACAAGGAGAAGACCGATCGGCTGGTCGAAGCGCTGGCCGAGCGAGGATACGCCGGGGCGGTGTCGCTCGCGCCGGGGCAAGCGGCGACGTTGACCGCCGAAGCCGATGCATGAACGCGGAACGCCCGAAGCGCGCTTCCGGCTCGGCACAATCGCATCAATCGAAGGGCCGAATAAATGTCCAAGCCGGCGTTTCCCGACAATCGGGAGCGCCGGCATCTTCATGTTTACCGACAGGTTCGCGCTTCCCGACGGCAGGATCCCGCGCGGGATCCGATGAGTCTCGCGAACGGTTTCTTCGTATTCAGACGCTCCTTGCGGCAGGAGAGGAACAAAGTTCGGCGCGCATGCGTCTAACTACATATACACGCCGAACAAAATCTCCGGGGGGTCCGACGATGCTTCGATTCGCGGTCATGTGGGTTATATTTATGGCCTTGTTCTTTATAGGTACGATGGGGTTGGAAATGACGGAAGGCCTGAAGATCGGAACGACGGAATATTACGGTCTTAGAAATATAGGAGTCGTCTTTTTATTCGCGACTTTCATTGTATACGGCCTCCCGGCCTCGGCGCTGTACGTTGCGATCGTAATTCCTGCGTCCGTCTTACTGCGGCAAAAAAACCGAGCGGCGCTTCTCGCCAAGATCGCGATCTTCACCGCTTTGGGCTGCGCCGGCGGAAAAGCGATGTTCGACGCCATGTTCATGGATCATCTCGTCGATTGGTACGAACTGAACGAAAATACGGCCGTCGCCATCTTCGGGGCGTGCGGACTGGCGTACGCTCTCATCGACGTATTCTCGGCAAGAGGGCGGCGCCCCGACTTCATAAGAAAGGAGCGTAACGAATGGTAACGGCGATTCTCCTCTTCGGCGCCTTCGTCACGCTGGCGATCCTTCTTGGGGCGTATTCGTCTCAATCCGTCTATAAGAACGGGATGATCTTCGCGGTCCGCATCCCGAAGGAGGCGGCGGAACACGAAATCGTAGGGCGCATCCGCCATCGGTTCCGGAAAGAGATGCGGACGACGACGCTGCTGACGATAGGATTCCTAATCCCCGCGGTATTCTTGCGCGAATCCTTCCTAGTGCTGTACTTCTTGGCGTGGATGACCGCGACCGTCGCCGTTACCGCGCTGCCGTTCCGCCGGGCCCATCGGGACACCCTCGCGGCTAAACGAGCCAACGACTGGTCCGCGGGGCTGCGCGCCGACGAAGACGAGTACTGGGGGAACGGCTTCACGTACCACAATCCGCACGATCGCAGGGTGTTCGTGGAGAAGCGGGTCGGCATCGGGATGACGGTGAACACGGGCACCCCCGCAGGCAAGTGGTTTATGGGGATCGCGATCGGGATAACGGCCGCGGTTGTCATCGGAGTCTCCTTCCTGCTCCTTCGCTCGGAGCTTACCTCCCCCCAGCTAAACATTACGGAGGAGAGAAGGATCGACATCGACTACCCTATGTACTCCTACGAAGTGCCGGCGGAATCGATCGTCGATATCGCGCTGGCGGAGGAGATCCCCCGGGGGATCAAGACGAACGGAGAAGCGACGGAGCGCGTCGCCAGGGGGCACTTCAAGCTGAACGATCTCGGGAAAGCCAGGTTGTACGTGTTTAAGAAGAACCCGCCGTACATTCGCATGCGGCTGAAGGAAGGCGGATACATTTTCTATAACGAAGAGGATCCGCGGCAAACCGAGCAGGTATACGAGCGATTGCGGCAGATGATGGACTCGGTCCGCCAATAGGGGAAGGCGAGGGACTTCATCAAAGACGGCGGCGGCCTCGGGCAAGGTACGCTCTTTCATCCTAGGCATATGATGCAGTAACCTAGCGAGGAAGGAATGGAGAACATGTACTGGCAGCCCTGGCAACCGCAGCCTTACCGATATCGTATACATCCGAATCGCGTAACGATGTATTCCGCCGTGTACCCGCCGTATGTTCGAAGGGAGAGCTTCAGCTCTTGGTTGGGCCATACGGTGAAGGATTACGGCAATGAACCGTTCGTCGTCGACATCGACCAAGCGACGAAGCACAACGAAACGTACCGCACAGCCTTATGGACGGGGACGCATCTGCAGGTCACGGTGATGAGCATACCGGTCGGAGACGATATCGGCTTGGAAATCCACCCCGCGACGGATCAATTCATTCGAATCGAAGCGGGACAAGGTCTCGTGCAGATGGGGAGTTCGGAGGAAACGCTGGATTTCGCCGTTACGGCTTACGACGGCTATGCGATCCTGATCCCGGCGGGCACGTGGCATAACGTCACGAATACCGGAACGACGCCGTTGAAAATATACGCCGTCTATGCGCCGCCGGAGCATCCGCGCGGCACGGCGCACGTTACGAAAGCGGAGGCGATGGCCGCGCACGATTGAAGCGAAGCCGGCGGGCGACGGCGTTTTGCGGTGGATCGGAAAAAGTAAGGTTGAGGAGGCATCTGTACGAGCGTACAGATGCCTCTTTTCACGTACTAGAAAAGTTTGCCCTAACGGTCGTACCGTGCAATCATTATTTTCTATAATTTATTTACAAGATTTGTTAAGATAATAAATGATTGCGGACAAATCCATACTACGACTGAGGAGAGGTATGAATGAAACGTTTTACTAGTTTTTTATTTGCTTCAATGCTTATGATTTCGACATGGTCGGTTACCCATGCCGCGACGTATCCCCCCATAGAGGTGACCATAGACGGCGTCCGGCAGAACGGCTCCCCTTCCGGCGTACTTGTACAGGGAACCGCCATGGTGCCGATGCGTACGATCTTCGAGAAGCTGGGGGCCGCGGTCGATTGGCAGGCTTCCGCCGAGACCGTTACGGCGAAGAAAGACGGCACGGCGATCCAGCTCACGTTGGGCGGCAAGAAGGCCTTGAAGGACGGGAAGGAAATCGCTCTGTCCGTCCCCGCGCAATCCGTTAACGGCAGTACCATGGTCCCGTTGCGCTTCGTATCGGAGGCGCTCGGCGGGACGGTTCAATGGGAGGAAGAGACGAACACAGCCCATATCGAAAGCGCGGAGGCCGCCGCCGACACGATCGCTGTTCCGGAGGCGTACGCGCCGGTCTTGCGGGAGCTGGCCGCGGAGAAGGGCATTCTTACGGAGGATCATGAGCTCATGTCGGATACGACCGGCGTCGCGTACGTCGACTTCATCGACTTCGACAACGATCTGACGGACGAGCTCTATGTCGTGTACGCGGATTTCGAGGAAGGGGATTATGCTCGTCCCTTTTACAAAGAGGAAGTATGGAGCAGCCGGGGCGGTGAAGCTTATCTTGTTTACGAACAAGAATTCTCCAATGGGGGATTGATCGACGACGCGGCCCGCTCCATCGCGACGGCCGAAGGCCGTTCGTACCTCGTCGAATCCGGCTCGTATTCCGCCGGCAGCAGAGGCAGGTACCAGGAAGCGGACGAATACGGCTCGTGGCATGTATTTTACGAGATGAAGAACGGTTCCTTCGTCGAAGTCGACGCCGTGATCAAGACGGAAATCGAGTTCGGCGAGGATTCGGGAAGGGAAGATATGGTCTTGTACGCCTCGAGAATCGACGGAACCGAAACCGACATCACGAAACAGAAATTCGATGCGATCTTGCAAAGCTACCGCTACCGGGAAGGAGACCGCATCATCGGCAGCTCCGCTGGAGCGAAGGGGCTGGAATTCGACGTCGAAGCCAGCGCCGGGCGCATCGCCAAGATGCTGCAGGGCATCGGGCGGTAATCGTTAGGATCGAAAAAGGAACCCCGCCGAACGAAAGTTGGCGGGGTTCCTCTTCGCAATGTATCGGTTATCTTGCGCCGGCAAGCGTGACGTCGTAGAGAATCGCATAACCGTAGTTGTTGAGACTGTTTCTTGTTTTAATCTTTAGGATGTTCACGCCGCGAAGGTCGACCTTCACGTCGATCGGGTCGTCTCCGGCCGTAGCCTTCGTTTCATATATTAAGGTTTCGACGCCCTTCTTATCCACATTGTAGAACGTTACGCCGCCTTCTTCGGTGCTGCCAAGAGTCGTATAGGGTACGACCATCTTCGCATGCAATGCCGAGTAATTAGAATCTAAGATATAAACGAAGTCGTAATTGGGGAGCATCTTATTGAACGGCGCGAATTCCTTGTCCAACAGGTTGAATTTCGCGTCTGCCCCTACTCTAACGGCGCTGTCATAATCATTATACGTTTTTAACTCCTTAATATCCGTCTGCGCAGCGACCGGCGCTTCGCCGATGTAGATCGTGGACGTCGCGCTGTCGAATTTGACTTCCTTCTGGTTGTTGGTCAGCGCGTTCGACAACGCCCGCAGCGGGAGGTACGTCGTTCCGTCGTAAATGAACGGCTCCACGACGTTGCCTTCGACGTCGGTCGGCTTGACCAGCTTGCCGTCGACGTACAGCTTCAGACCGCCCATGACGACGTCGATCCGTTCCAACGTACCGGCTGCTAACGCCGTACCGGTCGTGCCGATCATCGCAGTCGCGCATACGCCGATTAGAAAGCCTTTCATTTTGTCCTTGTTGAAAATTTTCATCTTGTCTCCTCCTAGATATAAGTTGATGTCGAAAATGCATTGAAGCCCTTATCGGCGGCGGAAGAGGTACTCTCCCAGCTTGATGACGTTCGTCTCCCCTTCGTCCGGAATCGTAATCGCGTACGACGTTTCGTCGGATTCGAATACGAAGGGCCGTTCTTCCGACGTCTTCGCCTTCCAAGACGTCTTCGTATCGATGCCCGACAAGATTTGCGCGGTAATCCATCCGGAGTCCATGCGGATCGTCATTTCCCCGTTCGCGTCGACCTCCGAGATCGTCAGGGTTACGCGGTCGTTCTCGCCTTCGTACTCCCATTGGCCCGCAATATGGTACGTGCGCTGCCAGTCGTCCATGACCGACTCTTCCGCGAGCTCCCACTTCCCGGTTCCCTCGTTGAAAACATAGGAATACTTGATGGTGCCGCCTTCCGTCAGGAGCGCGTTCTCGGAAGTTTTCCGCAGATATACGGTATCCGTCCCGTTGTCCAAATCGGTGTCTTGGCGGTCGAATTCGAGATTCCAATAGCGTTCCTTCGGCGCGCCTTCGACGTACGTTCTGCCCATGGGACTCGTCAGCGCCATGACGTTAACCCCTTCCTTGGGACGTACGGCGGCGTCTTCGAGCTTGTCGAGGCGCGTCATCGTCCAGCGCTTGTCCTCGTACGCGTACTCCGCTCGATACAACGATTCGATGCGCAACGCCGGCTCGTCGAGCGGCTGGGCGAAGTCTCGGAGCAGCGGCGTTTCTTCATCGAGCTCCACAAGGACATCGGCGATGTCGCTGTCGCCTTCCGTCGTACGCGTCATCAGCTGCCGGACGGTTACGGTCGTCCCCACCTCGACTTGGCTCGATAACGACTGTTCGACTTCGG
Source organism: Paenibacillus sp. (assembly GCA_031181325.1). GTDB lineage: Bacteria > Bacillota > Bacilli > Paenibacillales > YIM-B00363 > Paenibacillus_AE. The sequence goes on along the minus strand of JAPSKX010000143.1, from coordinate 4,034 downwards.
CGAGCAAGCTCCGTTCGTCGAGCGGCTCGGGAGCCGACAGCGAGCAGCCGCATAGAGCGAGAAGCAGAGGCAGCGCCAGCTTGTATGTTGTTTTGTTCATGCGGCTTGTCCTCCATGTTTGCTGAGCGGTGTTGTCGTTCGGGAGGAGAAACCTCCTAGGACGAACGATACCCATAAGAAATAATAGGCAAGATTTCCTCCGGTGTCTGTCGACTATAAGTCACATCACGGAATTAATTTCGACATTCTTCGACAAACACATTAACTAAAATTTGTTATTATATTATTGATTATGTCGGACGGAGTGGAAGCAGCTTGATAGACATTAGATCCGATTTCGGACATCGAGTGAAGGAACTGCGTGCAAGAAGCGGGATGTCGCAGGAAGCGTTGGCATACCGGTCGGGGTTGGATCGTACGTACATCTCGGGGGTGGAACGCGGCGATCGCAACGTCAGCATCTTGAACATCGAGAAGATCGCGCAGGCGCTGAACGTGACGGTCGCTTATATTTTCTCGAACGAGCGATTTTCGACGAACCCGGCCTACCAGCAGAAAGACTTCGCCGTTCCTTTCGCGGAGCGATTCCGATACGAAGTCGACAGCGAGAAGCGGATCTTGTCCTTCCATGTCCATGGACTGCTCACCGCGGACAACGTCGATTACATGTCCAAGACGCTGCTAGGCATCTGCAACGCCTTCGGAAGGGGCGAACTGCGCGTGCTCGTCGATCATCGGGAGATGAAGGACTCCAGAGGAGAGGCGGTCGTGTATTCCCCCGAGGTGGCGGAGAAAGCGGTGCTCTTCCAGCGAGAGCTGCTGCAATACAGCAAGAAGGTCGTCGCGCTGTGCAATTCGGAATATATGGTGCATAACTTGAACGCTGTAGCGGCGGAGAGCGGAATACTGGAGAAGGCGATGCATCTGTACGGGAAGGATCGAGACATGGTCGAACAAGCGTATGAGCTGCTAGGAATACAAGGCCACGGGCTGGTCCAGTATCATTGAATCGACAAGATATCCTCGCGGGTGGAGGAGGACGTTCGTCCGCCGTCCGCTCTCGAGGATCTCCTCACCTTACAATGTCTGACCGCTGTCCACGGTAATGATCTGCCCCGTCATCGCCTCCTGTTCCAAAGCGGCGCAGATCATGTGGGCGATGTCTTCGGCCGTGGAGATACGTTGAAGCGGCAGATGAGGGGCCAGCCGCTCCATTTGCTGTTCCCTGCCGGCCCACCATCTCGTGGCGACGGCTCCCGGCACGACGCAGTTGACGCGTATATAGGGAGCTAACGCCCGCGCCACGACTTCGTTAAGCCGTGAACCGCCGCTTTCGAGACGGCGTACGGCAAGGAGGAGCCCACCCCCGTCAGACCGGCGATGCTGCCGACATTGACGATCGCGCCTCGCCGGCTCTGCTTCATGAAGGGGGCGACCGCCCGCGCGCAAGCGAACATGCCACTCACGTTCACGGCGAACAATTCGTCCCATACTTCTTCCGCGACCGATTCCAGATCGTCCATCGGGATATGCTTCGTGATGCTTGCGTTATTCACGAGCAAGTCGACGGCGCCGTACGATTCTACGATCGACCGAACCATGCTCCGCACCTCCTCGTCTCGAGATACATCCGCTCGCGCAACGATCGCTTCTCCCCCTTCGCGCACGATATGCGCCGCGGTTTCCTCCGCCTCTGCCTGGGAGCGGGAATAATTGACGATCACCGTGGCTCCCCGCTTCGCCAACGCGATGCAGGCGGCTCTGCCGATTCCCGTTCCGCCGCCGGTGACGAGCGCGATCCGGCCCGTTATTTCCATTCGAATCCTCTCCTGCCTACTGTTTGTATTGGATGGTGTTATTGTAATGCTTCGCCGGTGTTTTGTATAATTGAAGCCATTGAATCTTTAGTTCAATGGAATTGAATCGAGGCGGGAAATCCAAGTGGATATGAGAGCGATCAAGACGTTCCATGCGATCGTGCGATACGGGAGCTTTCACCGAGCGGCGCAGGAAATGAACTATGTGCAATCGACTGTTACGATGCAGATGCAAAAGCTCGAATCCGAGTTGGGCGCTGCGCTGATCGAGCGCGGACATGGCAAGGAGTTGGCGCTGACCGAGGCCGGTCGATTGTTTTACGAACAAAGCGCGCCCGTCGTGAAGAGCATGGAGCAGCTTCAGACCCGTATGACGACTTTCGTGTCGGGAGAAGCGGGACATGTCCGGCTCGGGGCGACGGAGCCGACCGCCAGTCGCCGTCTGCCCGAAATCTTGAAAGCGTTCATGACCGAGTATCCGAATATACGCATATCGGTCGACATTGCCGGTACCCCGGTTCTTAGCGAACGCATTCGGAAAGGGGAGCTCGATTTCGCATTGTCCACGGCGCCGGGAATCGGCCCGGATCTCGCCTTCGAGCCCCTAATTCATGAGAAGTTCGTTGCGCTGCTGCCCGAACATCATCCGCTTTCGGAGAAGGGAACGCTGTCTCCGGAAGATTTCGCTGGGCATCGCCTGCTGATCACTTCGACCTCTTGCCCTTATCGAAGAAAGCTGGAGCTCGTGCTGCAGGAGAGAGGGAATATTACGCTCGATACGATGGAAGTAGGGAGCATGACGGCGTTGCGGTTTTACGTGGAGTGCGGGATAGGGATCGCCCTGGTACCGAAAATTTTGGTGGATCCCGAGGCGAAAGGGACGACGGTACGAGAAATCGACGGGAGTCTGATCCACATGGCGGTCGGGGCGGTATGCAGAGCAGGGGCAGCTCCTCTTCAACAGTCGAGTCTAACGCTATATAACTACTTTATCCGTACATTGGGCGGGTCCGATCGGGGAGCGCATACGGATGAAAATTGACCGATTGCTGGCCATTACGGTGTTGTTGCTGAATCGCGGGCGGATCAGCTCGAAGGAATTGGCGGACCGGTTCGAAGTATCGACGAAGACGATCTACCGCGATATGGAAACCTTGAGTCGGGCAGGCATCCCGATCGCGTCCATCCAAGGAACGTCAGGCGGGTTCGAGATGATGGAGCGATACACGATCGCCCGGCAATTCCTGACGCCGACCGAAATATCGACCCTGGCGGCGGCCGTCGAAGGCGTCGGCAGAGCGATGGACGACGGCATGCTCGACACGCTGCTCGGGAAGGTGAAGGCATTGGCGAACCGTTCGGCGGTCGAGCGAGGAACCGAGCTCCTGTTCGACTTCCGGCCTTGGGGCCGGAACGATTCCGAACGGGAGAAGGTCAACCTGCTGCGACAAGCGATCTCGGAATCGCGTCTCGCGCAGATCCGGTATTGGAATCGGAACGGATCGGAGAGCGATCGAGTCATCGAGCCGGTCTCGCTGGTATTGAAAGGGTATGTATGGTACTTGTATGGATACTGTACGCTGCGAAGCGAGTTCCGATGGTTTCGGATTTCCCGCGTGCAGGAGCTGCGATTGTTATCCGCGCATTTCGCACACCGGGTGACGCCGCCGCTCGACGACGACGCCCGGGCGTCGGAAGGGGATTCGGACCGGTTGAGGGACGTCGCGCTAAGCTTCCATCCGGCGGTCCGCTATCGCGTGAGCGATATGTTCGATCCGGCGCTGTTCACGACGCTGGAGGACGGATGGATCCGAGTCGAAGGTCGATTCGCCGAAGACGAAGGGTTGTACGCGATGATTCTGAGCTACGGCGATCGGGTGAGAGTGGAGCGACCGGCAAACATAGCGGAGGAAATCGTAAGGCGAGCCAGGAACCTGATCGAACAATATTCTAAATAGGACAGGAAGCTGTCCGATTTCCTAAGGTATAGTGGGAACATCCTAAGGAAAAGAGGACAACGATGAACACCGATACGATACTAAAGCCGGAAATCCGAATCGCGGGGACATCCGTGCGCACGACGAACGCGGCGGAAGCTGGACCGAACGGACGCTTGCCGAAGCTGTGGGAGTCCTACTTCCGGAGCGGCATCGCTTCCCGGACGGGCATCGACAACCCGCATCTCATCTATGCGTTATATACGGATTACGAGAGCGA
>JAPSKX010000329.1 GCA_031181325.1 Paenibacillus sp. | reverse complement strand
ACCAGTTGGAGCGCAAGGGCTTGATCGAGCGTCGGCCGAAGCCGGACGACCGCCGCTGCTATTTGATTTACGTCACCGCGAAGGGTCTCGAGCTGTGCCGGGAGCTGCTCCCCTTCGAGGAGGAAGCGAATCGTGCGCTGCTCGCCGGTTTGACGGAAACGGAGGTCGCCGGGCTCCGACGGATGCTCGACGTCGTCGCGTCCAACGCGGCGCGGGCGGCCCGGGGGGAGACGCCATGACGCCCGCCGGGATCGCTTCGCCTCCGAAGCTGTGGACGCGCGACTTTCTCGCGGTCTGCTTCGGCAATTTCTTCTTGTTCATGACGTTCTACATGCTTGCGGTGACGCTTCCGCTCTTCGTGACCGGCGCGCTGCATGCGAGCGAAGGCCGCGTCGGCCTCGTCATGACGGCGTTCCTTGTGTCCACGGTCGCCGTCCGCCCGTTCGCCGGGCGATGGCTCGGCCGGTACGACCGCAGGAAGCTGCTGGCGGGCTCGCTGCTTCTGTTCTTGGTCTGCTCGACGGCTTACTGGTTCGTGCACTCGTTCTGGGTGCTCATCGCGCTGCGCTTCGCGCACGGCCTCGGCTTCGGCGTCGCGGCGACGTCGCTCGCCGCGCTGGGCGCGGAGCTCGCGCCCGACCATCGCAAGGGCGAGGGCATCGGCTATTTCAGCCTGTTCATGAGCCTCGCGATGGTCGTCGGGCCCGCGCTCGGCCTCGCCGTGACGGACCGCTTCGCCGACGCGGCGCTGTTCGGCGTCTGCGCCGCGATGTCGGCCGCGGCGTTCGTCTGCGGACTGGCGCTGCGCGTGCCGGAGCGTCTTCCCGCCGCGGGCGGCTCGCCGTCCGGCGAACGCGGTTGGCGCGCGTACTTCGAGCCCGCGGCGCTGCCGGTTTCGGTCGCGGGCGCCATCTTGGCGTTCTCGTACGGCTCGATCACTACGTTCTTGTCCGTCTACGCGCGGGATCTCGGACTTGGCTCTTACGCGAGCCTGTTCTTCATGCTGTTCGCCGCGATGATCGTGCTGTTCCGTCCGTTCACCGGGCGTTGGTACGACGCTTTCGGTCCGCATCCGCTCGTCTACGGCGGCTGCTTTCTGTTGGCCGCCGGCATGATCGCGCTCAGCAAAGCGACCGCGCTGCCGATGCTCCTCGCCGCCGGCATGGTGATCGGCCTCGGCTTCGGCGCGCTGCTGCCGAGCTATCAGACGCTAGCCGTCCAATCCGCGCCGAAGCATCGGGCGGGCCTCGCCACCGGCACGTTCTTCGTGCTGTTCGACTCCGGCTACGGCATCGGCTCGTACGTGCTCGGCGTCGTCGCCGCGTCCGCCGGTTATCACGGCATGTATCTCGTCGCCGGCCTCGTCGTCGCGGCGACGGCGATCGTTTATTATGCATGGGTACATCGCCGGATGGCGGCGAAGCGGGTAATACAAGCGAAACCGTGAAATCCTATTTGGAAAAAGGAGGCGACCGCACCATGGCGAACACCGAATCGAAGGCGGCGCGAGGCATTAGCAGCGTATGGGAAGCGAAAGCGCGGCCGGGCGGCGGCTCCCATCTGAAGGCGGCTCCCGTCTTGGAGCCGGGCAATTGGGAGGCGTTCGACCCGTTCCTGCTTATGATGGAGGACTGGTTCCAAGCGGGTACGTTCGACTTTCATCCGCACCGGGGCATCGAGACGATCACGTACGTGATCGAAGGCAGGCTCAAGCACGAGGACACGCAAGGCGGATACGGCGTGCTCGAGCCCGGCGACGTGCAGTGGATGACCGCGGGCGGCGGCATACTTCATTCGGAGGACCCGCTGCCTGGCGAGACGGTGCACAGCCTGCAGCTTTGGTTGAACCTGCCGCGGGAACATAAGCTTGCGCCGCCTCGGTATCAAGACCTGAAGGCGGCATCGATGCCGGTCCGCGAGGAAGCGGGCGCCCGCGTTACCGTGTTTTCGGGCTCGTCCGGCGGGGTGAAGGGCCCCGCCGAAAACTACGTGCCCGTGACGTTCGTCGAGCTGCGGCTCGAAGCGGGCGCGTCGATCGCCCAAGAGCTGCCGGGCGATTACAACGGCTTCGTCTGTGTGCTCGAAGGCGGCGGCCGCTTCGGCGTCGACGAGACGTCGGGGCGCGCGGGGCAGGCGTTGTGGCTCGGCGACGCCGGCGGCGCGGC
>JAPSKX010000142.1 GCA_031181325.1 Paenibacillus sp. | reverse complement strand
AGATCGGATTTATCAAAATGTGACGAAGAAAAGGACGGGACTTGCGACATGGCGACGATCTTAATCGTAGACGATTCAATCTTAATGCGGCGCAACTTGAAAATGATGCTCGCGGAAGCCGGCCACGAGGTCGTAGGCGAAGCGTCGAACGGCATCGAGGCTTACAAGGAGTACGCGAAGACGATGCCGGACATCGTCACGATGGATATTACGATGCCGGTCATGAGCGGCATCGACGCGGTGAAGAAGATCATCGCCTCGTATCCGGAAGCGAACATCGTCATGATCAGCGCGCTCGATCAGCGCAGCATGGTGTTCGACGCGATTCAGAACGGCGCGAAGCATTACATCTTAAAACCGATTACGGCGGATAAGGTGCTGCACACGATCAACGAGGTGCTTCACCAAGATCCGGCGGACGACGAAGCCGCCGCCGCTGCGGATACGACCGTCGCCTCCGGCTCGGCCGTCGCCGCGCCGTTCGAAATCGCCAACAAGAACGGCGTCTTCATCGTAACGGTGCGGGCTTCGATCGGAGCGGACGAGCTCGACGCGCTCGGCGGCGCGATCGCCGGCTTCCAGTTCATTAAACCGCTGAAGGTCGTGTTCCGCTTCGACGAGGCCGAAGGCATCGCCGACGAAGCGCTCGTCCGCATCGCGGGCTTCGCGAAGCAGGTACTGCAGGCCGGCGGCACCTCGAAGACGGTATCGACGGGCAAGCTGCTCAACGCAAGGCTGAAGACGCTCGACGCGTCGTTGTTCGCCACGATATATACGGACCTCTCGCAGATCGTCATATGATCGGGGATCGACGGAGCGAAGCGTACCGGAGGTTCGTGCCGCACGAGTTGGTAACGTATTTGAATAAGGGCTCGATCGACGAGCTGAGGCTCGATGACCACGTTCGGTTGGATATGTCCGTATTGTTCTCGGATATCCGTTCGTTCTCGACGTTATCCGAGCGTCTGACGCCGGAGGAAACCCTCCGGTTTTTGAATTCCTACTTGGCCCGCATGGAACCGAGCGTGGAAGCGTTCGGCGGCTTCGTCGACAAGTTCATCGGCGACTCCGTCATGGCGCTGTTCGGCGCGTCCGCCGACGATGCCGTGCGTTCGGCGCTGCATATGCTGAACGCCCTCCGGGAATACAATCTCGGACGGCTGCGCGCCGGCTACGAGCCGATCCGCATCGGAATCGGCCTCAATAGCGGTCCACTGCTCCTCGGCATCGTCGGCGGCGGCCGACGGCTCCAAGGCACGGTGATCGGCGACGCCGTCAACGTCGCTTCCCGGGTGGAAGGCTTGAATAAGATTTACGGGACGACGCTGCTCCTCACCGGCAATACCGTGGATCGCCTTCAAGACGCAAGCCGATATGCGATGCGCCGGATCGATACCGTCCAAGTCCGCGGACGGCAGCGCGAGGAACGCATCTATGAATTGTTCGAGGCGGACGCGCCGGACGTCTTCGAGAAGAAGGCGACGACGAGAGGACGGTTCGAAGAAGCGCTCGCGCTGTACGAGTCCGGCGCGTACGCCGCAGCGAAGGCGGCATTCCGCGAAGTGTTCGCCGCGAATCGGTTCGATCTCGTCAGCCGGGCGTATATCGAGCGCTGCGATCGTCCGCCGGCCGAGCGAAGCGACCGCCCTGCCGCATACCCGGATGTCGGGGAGAAGCTGGAGCGCGGGGAGCGGCGCCTTGCCGAGTGGCTCGCGGCGACGTCCGATCGCGAAGACGAGACGGACCGGCCGCCCCGTCCCGTTCCGGGAGGAATGTCGCCGACGCTGCTCGAACGGCTGGTCGAAGCGGCCCGCATTTCCTTCGCCTGTCATCTCGGCTTGTCGATCCCGGAGGAGGAATGGGCCCGAGCGACGCCGAGCTGGTCTCCCTCCCTCCCGCTCGCCGACTTGACCGCCTGCGTGTTCCTCGAAGGCGCCTTGGAAGGCGCGCTGCTGCTCTCTATCGACGTCGAAGGCGGTCTTCGTCTGCTGCACCGGATGAGCTTCGAAGGCTGGAGCGCGGAGGAAGAGATGCCGCTGCTCCTGGACGCCCTCGGCGAAGCGCTCAACGTCGCCGCCGGCAACAGCCTGCGCATGTTCCAGCAGTACGCCGACTTCGTCGCGATCGAGCCGCCGGTCGCGATGCGGACGTTCCGAAGGGAGCTGGCTCCTTCCGAAGGAGTATGGTCCGTGGCGCTGCCGTTCGGCGATGCCGCCATCCGTTGGATCGCCGTCATGTAAGCCGGAACGGAAGAAGTCGGCGCCGCCGGACGAATATCATCGTGGAAATCGCCCCTGAAGGAGTGCTTACGTAACATGAAGCTAAGCGTATTGGACCAATCGCCGGTCTTGGGCGGCGCGGACGCGACGGAAGCGCTTCGGCAGACGATTCGGCTCGCGAAGCGAGCCGAATCGCTGGGATACGAACGGTATTGGGTCGCGGAGCATCACGACACGCCGGGACTCGCCGGCTCCGCGCCGGAGGTGCTGATCGCCGCGATCGCCGCGAACACGGAACGCATCCGCGTCGGCTCGGGCGGCGTACTGCTGCCGCATTACAGCCCGTACAAGGTCGCCGAGCAGTTCCGCGTGCTTGAAGCGCTGTACCCCGGCCGTATCGACCTCGGGATCGGAAGAGCGCCGGGCGGCATGCCGCTCGCTTCGAAGGCGCTCCGGTACGGCCGGCAGAAAATTATGGACGACAAGCTGCCGGACGCGCTGCTCGAGCTTCACGGATTCTTGAACGACCGACTTCCCGAAGGACATGAGTGGGCAGGCCTTCAGGCGACGCCCGCGACGTCCTCGGCACCCGGGCTATGGCTGCTCGGATCGAGCGATGTGAGCGCGCGAATCGCGGCGCAGCTCGGCGGCGCGTTCGTCTTCGCGCAATTCATTAACGGCGACGACGGCCCGAGCGTCGTTCGCGGATACCGCGAAGCCTTCCGCGCCGGCCCGCTCGGCGCCGCTCCCCGGGTCGCCGTCGCGATTCATGTCGTGTGCGCGGCGACCGACGACGAAGCCGAGACGTTCGCGAAGGCGCTCGACCTGCGCTTCCTGTTCTTCGAGCAAGGCCAGTTCCGCCGCCCGTTCCCGACGTCGGACGAGGCGCGAGATTACCCGTACACGGAATGGGACCGGATGCGCATCCGGGAAAACCGGAAGCGCATGCTCGTCGGCGGTCCCGAAGCGATCCGCGAGCGGCTGCCTGCATTCGCGGCGGCATATGACGTCGACGAGCTGATCGTCGTCACGTACGCGCCGACGTACGACGCGAGAGTTCGCTCTTACGAGCTGCTCGCGGCGGCGGTCGGCGCGTCGTCGGCAACCTAAAATCCCCTGCCCGTTACCCGGGCAGGGGATTTGTCGTCATTCGCGTCAGTCGGAATGCGCTTCGTCCTTCACTTCGCTGCGGAACTTCTCGATCGCCGCTTGGCGGCGTTCGTTCTTCGCGAGGAGGGTCTCCTTTTCGGAAACGGGAATTTCATCCCCGAACTCCTCCAAGTAGTCCTCGGTATCGTGCTGCGCCTTCAACGTGTTCTGGATCGCCTTCTGCAGGTGTGGCACGTTATCTTCCCGGTTATCCGGCTTCGCCATGTCGCATCTCCCCCCTTTCCCAACGGAGTTAGTATGCGTAATTACGGAACGGCTTCATACAAGTAGATGCGCCAAGCGGCCTCCCGATGCCGGAACGTCCGGCGCAGCGCGAGTCCGTTCGCCTCCGCGTTCATAATCGGAATCGCGGAAAATACGTACCTTCCGCCGAGGGCGCGGAACGCATCGACGTTCAGCTCCAAATTCCGAATCTTCTTCTTGGAGTTCGCCTTGAATTCGTACTTCTTGCCCAGCTCGTCGACGAAGATGTAGCAGCGTCCGCCCCACGTATCGAAATACTCGCGAAGCGTCTCGTTCTTGTCGAGCTCCTTCGCGATGATGTTCCGGAACGCATGCTTGTACGATAACGGATAGAAGTTATTGTACGTATCCAAGGTATAGAAGCCGTTGAATTGCGCGACGGCCGGATGCAGGCCGATGCTCGCCACCCGGTAGCTCGAAGGCGGTGCCCCGATGTATTCCCGGATGTCCCGAAACAAGGCTTCCGCGTAAAACTGCCGGAACGACGGCCGCTTCCGGTATTCGATCTCTTCGTTATGCAGGGCGAGCAGCAGCGCTTGACCGATCAGCCCGGCGCAGACGAGCGCCTTCCCCGTCCGGCCGCCGCGCCGCCACAATAACGAACAAGCCAAGGCGAACCCCGCGTAGATGACGAGAGGCCTCAGAAAATGAAACCGCGCGAAATTGAACGTATTCAGCAATCCGTAGCGTTCCTTCAGCGGCTGCCACGCTTCGTAAAACCAGAACGCGTACCATATCGACAATGCCGCGTTCAGGGCGAGCAGCGGCAGCAGCCAACGGTCTTCCGCGCCGGTGCGCCAGTCGCGCCGTCCGGCCGCGAGCAGCGCGGCGACGATCGTGAGCGGCAGTACGATCGCCGTGTGCAGCGTACGGACATGGTTATGGCCGAGAACGAAGTTTTTCACCGAAAGCCGAACGCATTGCCAGAACGACAGTTTCGACGAGACGAATTCGTCTCGGCTCGTCGGCGCCTCGGACAAGACGAGCGATAGAACGAGGCGATATTCGATGCAGAGGTAGATCGCCGTCATGAGCGCGATCGCGGCCAGCAGCCGAACGTTTAGCCGCCTTCGAAAGATCGCCTCCCAGCCCCACCAGACGAACACCGCCGCTAAGAAAAAGAAGAAGCCTAGCACGAAGCTCGAATACAGCGGCAGCGCCGCGATCGTGCCCCAATGTCTCCCCTTCGCGGTGCCTCCGCGCACATGCAGGAGCGCCCATAGCGCCAGCGGTTGCCCGAGCGTGCTTAGCATGCCCGAAGGCCAGAACGGCGTCAAGGCGAACGCGAGCGAGACGCCGATGACGATCCACACTTCGTCGTTCCGCCGGAGCGCGAAGTCGCGGAGCAGGAGATACATGCCGACGAACGCGAAGACGCGAACGATCGTCTGGCTGATCGCGTAAGCGAGCATCGGCGGGAACGCCGCATGCAGCGCCACCAGCAAGCTGAACTCCGTGCCGAAGCTATTCCGGGGCAAGCCGTTCATAATTTGCGGGATAACCGCGTCATGCGGTCCGAACCACTGCCCGCTGCGGATCAGCACGCGATACCACGCGATATTGGAATCCAGATTGTCGTGCACGCGCAGGTGCGCCCCTTCGCCTAGCAAGAAAAGCGGAGCGACATACGCCGCCATTAGAGCGAACGCCGCGCACATCCCCGGGTGAATTCGTGTCGTCGTCCTTCGCAAATCAGGCCCTCCCCGTTTCTCGTTTACATAGTATTCCATGACGAGGAACGGAATATTTTCGACCATGGGAGGCAACGATAACGTCTGTCATTTTCCAATTTTCGGGGGGAGCGGCCTTGTCGAAACGTAATGGCTTTCTTTATATAGCGTTGTTCGCGATCTGGTCGAAGTCTTACTTGGTGCAGCGACTCGGCTTCGCTCTCCCGGTTTCCGGCTGGAAGCAGGAGCTCATGATGCTCGTGAATCCGATGCCTTCCGTACTCGCGATCGCGCTCGTCTGCATGCTCGTCTTCCGCAGTCGCCTCTTGTCGGGGCTCGCGGCCGCCGCCTTCGCTTCTTCGGCGCTGTTGTTCGCCGACTTGGTCTTTTACCGGTTCTTCAACGATTTCTTAACGCTGCCCGTCCTGTTGTTATCCGACCATATGAGCGATCTGTGGGAGAGCGTCTTCGAATTGCTGCAGCCCGGCGATCTGCTCGTCTTCGCGGACGGCGTCGCGATCTCGGCGCTGTCGTTGTCGGTTCGGCCGAAGGTCGCGCCTTGGACGAAGCTGAAGATGGCCGCCGCCCTCGCCTTCGCGGGCGCGCTGCTGTCGCTGAACTATTCGATGGCCGAGAGCGCCCGACCGGACTTGCTGACGCGAGCGTTCGACCGGCAAATCATGGTGCGCAGCATCGGCGCGTACAATTATCATCTGTACGACGCTGTCGTCAGCGCGCGCATCGGCTCCCGCAAGGCGCTCGCCGGCCAGCCCGACTTCGCTGCGGCGTCCCGGTACTTCGCATCGCTGCCGCCGGACGGCGGCGATCCCGAGACGTTCGGGATCGCGCGCGGGCGCAACGTCTTCCTCGTCTCTCTCGAATCGTTGCAGAGCTTCATGCTGGATCGATTCATCGACGGCCGGGAAGCGACGCCGTTCCTGAATCGCCTCCGCCGGGAGAGCTTCGCTTTCGATAACTTTTACCACCAGACCGCGCAAGGGAAGACGTCCGACGCCGAGTTTCTGATCGACACCTCGCTATACCCGCTGCCGACCGGCGCGGTGTTCTTCACCCATGCGCAGAACGAATACCGCTCGCTGCCGAAGATGTTGAAGCGGCATGACTTCACGCCGGTCGCGTTCCATGCGAACGGACCGTCGTTCTGGAATCGGGCGCACATGTACGATACTCTGGGGTATGAACGATTCTACGCTGCGGGAGATTACGCGATCGACCGGACGAACCGGATCGGATGGGGCCTGAACGACGTCTCGTTCTTCCGGCAAACCGTCGCGATGGCGAGTCGGCTGCCGCAGCCGTTCTATGCGAAGCTGATCACGCTTACGAATCATTACCCGTTCGAGCTGGACGAGGCGAACCGCCTCGTGCCGGAATACACGTCGAAGTCGAAGACGCTGAATCGGTACGTCCCGACGGTGCGGTATTTGGATGCGGCCGTGGAAGCTTTCTTCGAGGAGGTCAAGAAGGCGGGGTTGTACGAGCGGTCGATGTTCGTCTTGTACGGGGATCATTACGGCATCTCGACGAAGCATAACAAGGCGATGGCGCAGCTGCTGGGGAAGGAGCGGATTACGCCGTTCGATACGGCGCAGCTGCAGCGCGTACCGCTGATTATTCATATCCCGGGCGTCGAAGGACGCGCCATGCCGACCGTGTCCGGACAGATCGACATCTATCCGACGCTGCTGCATCTGCTCGGCATCGAGCCGCCGGATCGGTTCTACTTCGGGACGAACTTATTCGCGAGCGGACGCCCGGAATTCGTCGTGTTCCGCGACGGCAGCTTCGCGACGGACAAGCTGGTGTATACGAAGAACGCATGCTACGACAAGGCGACCGGAGCGCCTGCAGCCCTTGGCGCATGCGATCCGTATAAGCAAGCCGCGCTCGATCGGCTCACGACGTCCGATTCGATCGTGTACGGCGATCTGCTCCGGTTCGACGCCGCCGCGCCGGCCCGAAAGCTCTAACCCGGAACTATCGGACCGCGCCCTGCCGGCACGCGACGACCGATCGCTCCAACGCGTCGTCCAGCTCCTCGATCGGCACGGGCTTGCCCAGCCGGTATCCTTGCATCCAGCGGCAGCCGAGCTCGCGAAGCGTCCGCAATTGTTCGTCCGTCTCGACCCCCTCGGCGACGACCTCCAACCCGATCCGCTCGCAGATGCCAAGCAGCCCTTCGACGATCGCGCGGCCGCGAACGTCATACGGCAACCCTTCGACGAAGAGCCGGTCGAGCTTTACCTTCTGTATCGGCAGCTTCATAAACAGCCCCATCGTCGAATACCCGTGACCGAAGTCGTCGAGCGCGAACGTAACGCCCATCTCGCGCAGTCGCCTCACCTGCGGCTCGATCGCCTCGACATCGTACATGCTGATCCTCTCGTTCAGCTCGAATTCGAGCCGATCCGCGGGGAAGGCCGTCTCGCGCAGGATGTCCGCGACGAGCTGCGGGAAATCCGGGCGCCGCAGCTCGATCGCGTCGCAGTTGACGGCAAGCTTCGCGATCTTCGACTTCCAATCTAAGAGCTGCTGCGTCTGCAGGCACGCGTTCCGAAGCGTCTGAAGGTCCATCTCCAGCAAGTACCCCGTCTTCTCCGCGACCGGCAAGAACGCGTTCGGTCCGACGATCCCCATCTCGGGATGCTTCAATCGGATGAGCGCCTCGACGGCCGTCGCTCCCGACCTCGCTTCGACGATCGGTTGAAACACGACGTGGAAGCTGTTGTACTTCACGCCGCGTCGAAGCCCGTTCTCCGGAATGAGGGCTTCGAGCCGCTTCTCGTACACCGCTATGCCTTCTTTGCCGTTCTTCTTGATTTGGTACATAGCGGCGTCCGATCGGATGATATGATCCGCAAGCGTCGCTCCCTCCATGCTGACGCCCATGCTGACCGTAATTTGCACTTCATGCCCCTGCACGTCGAACGGGAGGGTCAACTGCTCGTAGATCGATACGGCGATCCGTCGCGCCTGCTCCGCGCTCCGGTGGAAGAGCAGCACCATGAACTCGTCTCCCGCATACCGAGCGGGGATGCCGATGCCGCTCGCGGCATGCTTCAGCCGATCGGCGAATCGCTGCAGCAGCGCATCGCCGAACGGACGCCCATACGTCTCGTTCACGGCCTTGCAGCGATCGATGTCGATAAAGACGGTAGACAGCTCCGCATCGGCCGCCAGATGCTCATAGAACATCTCCAAGTATGTGCGGTTATACAACTGGGTGAGCTCGTCTATATAGAGACTGTCCTCGACGTCGATCAACACGCCGAGGAAGAGAGCCGCTTGTTCGAGGTATTGCAGCGCGTGCGCTTCGAATCCGTTCGGACGATGGAAGGCGCAGATCGTTCCGTACCGGCTGCCGTCCCGTCTGTGAACCGGTACGCCCAGGAACGCCCTCGGCCCGAGCACGCCGGTTCCTTCGAGGTGCTTCGTCATCGGATGCGCCGCCGTATTCGGGATCGAGACGGACCCGCTCGCCTCTACGATCAGCCTGCAATATGATATTTCATAAGGGAGGGATATGCCTTTCGCGATTCGCGAGTCCTTCCGATTCCAAGCGCTTACCGCCGCATTCGCGGCAAGGTCGTTCTCGGCGAGGTAAAATGCGCTCGCGCCGAGAAGCCGGCCCAGATGTTCGAAGATGACCTGCGATGCTTCGTGTAAGACTTGTATCTGCTTCAAGCGGTTCCACCCTCTGCGACAATGACTGACTTCTTTTGACAATGTTCGACAGTTTTCGTCTTTTTCCTGCTTGGGACCCCCGATAATTTCCCAACGGATAAAAATACGACCCTTCCCCGACGCATCGAGGAAGGGTCGTTCGTTATTCGGATGGCAGCCTCAGCCGGAGCCTGCGAAGGATCGACTCGAACGCAGCAGGCGGCGGCGCGGTGAACGTTCGCCCGTCCGGGAGGGTGATCTTCCAAGCGTGAAGCAGTTGATGATTCACGCCTTCGTACGGACGTCCGCCGTACTTCACGTCTCCCAGCAGAGAATGCCCGATGCTCTGGAAGTGCGATCGGATCTGGTGCGTTCGCCCGCTCTCGAGCTCTACTTCGACCAAGGTATAGCCCGACGAAGCATGTAGCGCTTCATAGCGAGTAAGCGATTCCTTCGCTTCTTCTGCCTCGGACACCCTCGTTCGGTTCGAACGCTCGTCGCGCTCGAGCGCCGCCGCGATCGCGCCGCCGCCCTCGAGCCGCCCTTGAACGATCGTTACGTAGAACTTGCCGATCTCGCGTCGCTGCACCCATTGGTTGAGCCGATGCAGCATGCCGGCCGTCTTGCCGATTAAGACGAGTCCGCTCGTATTGCGGTCGAGGCGGTTCGCGGACGCCGGAAGAAACAATCGGCTGTCGAGCGCGTCCTTACGATACAAATACGCGTGGACTCTCGTGATGAGCGTATCCTTCTGTTCGGTCCGGTCGGGATGCGTGAGCAGCCCCGCGGGCTTATTGACGACAAGCAGCTCGTCGTCCTCGTACACGACGTCGACGTTCGACGGTATGCCTACGAACTTCGGCTTCTTCTCCGCGCCGCTGGAGCGCTCGAACGTCTCTTCGTCGACGAAGATCGTCAGTTCGTCCCCGGACGCCATCTCGTAATGTTGCTTCTTGCGCTTGCCGTTCACGCGCACCTTGCCTTGGTCGATCATCTTGTAAATTTGCCCGAGCGGGTAGTTCGGCATTAACGTACACAAATAGCGATGAAGCTTCTTGCCGCTCTCCGACGGGGTAACGGTTCTGGTTATCATGCATACCTTCCTTCGCTGCGCTTCGAGTACTCCCATTATAATGCTCTCCGCGAAGGAATGGTAGCATGGCGGTCCCTCCGGCTCAGCCCTCGAGCCGTCGAATTTCGTCTTCGGAGAGCTTCAGGAAGCTTGCGTCGCGGCACGAATGCAGCTCGTCGACGTTCGCGGGGCCGATCAAGGCGCAGGTCGGGAACGGCTGATTGAGCACGTACGCCAGCGCGATCTGAATCGTCGTGACTCCCTTCTCCGCCGCCAGCTCGCTCGCTCGGCGCTGCCGCGCCCAGTTGTCGTCGCTGTAGAACACGCGCACGAGGTCCGCGTTCTCCCGATTTTCCGGCGTGAATCGTCCGGAGAAAAACCCGCGGGCTTGCGACGACCAGGACAAGAGCGGCAGCTTCGTATCGCGATGCCAAGCCCACGTCTCATCGTCGACGGATACGCAACCCGCCCAGAACGGCTCGTTCGCCCGCGCGAGACTGAAGTTCGGGCTGCTGAAGCTGAAGCCGACGAGGCCGCGCGAGGCCGCGTATTCGTTCGCCTCCTGCAGCCGTCGATACGACCAGTTGGAGGCTCCGATCGCCTTCGTGCGGCCCGCCTCGATGTGCGCGTTCAGCGCTTCGAGAATCGGCCCGACCTCTACGGCGGGATCGTCGCGGTGCAGCGCGTACAAGTCGACATGGTCGAGCTGCAGCGCCTCGAGACTCCGTTCCATATCGTCGTCGATGGCAGCCTTGTTCACGCGAGGACCGTTCGCGTCGTGATGGGCGCCCTTCGTCCAGACATTGACTCGGTCGCGGTTGCCGCGCTCGCGAATCCATTGCCCCAGCGCCGCTTCGCTCTTCCCGCCGCCGTAGATGCGGCCGGTATCGAACGTATTGCCGCCGATCGCGACGAATTCGTCCATGATCGGCGCGATGCGCTCCATTATGTCGGGCGCGAAGTAATCGGTGCCGAGAATCAACCTGGAGACGCCGCGCTCCACGCCCGGCAGCGGAATCGATTCGATCGTGCGTTGTTGTACCATTCGAAATTTTCCTCCCTTATAAAGTCACGCGCGCCTTCCGGCGAGCGGAATCGAGACATGCATCGACCACGCGCATATTGTTTACGGCGTCCTGCGGCGCGAACGGCAGCGGCGCTTCGCCGCGCACCGCCTTGGCGAACGCGTCCGCCTGCAGCGAATACGTGTTCAGCGTCGGCATCTCCAGCTCTCTGCGCTCGCCCTTCGTATGCAAGACGATGTTTTGCGGGCCGATATACGCCGAAGGCACCTCGATGCGCCCGGTCGTGCCGAGAATCTCGAGCGTGTTGCGGAACTCCGCCCACATGCCGCAATCGAACGTAAGGGAGACATCGTTCGGGAATTCGACGAGTCCCGACGCCATCATGTCGACGTCGCCGTGCTCCGGCGAGAAGAGCGCCCGGCACGTGACCGCTTCCGGCTCCACTCCCGTCACGAGACGCGCGGCGGAGATCGGGTAAACGCCGATGTCGTAGATCGAGCCGCCTCCCCATTCCTTCACGAACCTGACGTTGCTCTTGTTCGACGCTCCGTTGAACGTGAACGTCCCGTGAATGCCACGCAGCTCCCCGATGTCCCCAGCGGCGATCATCTCCTTAATCCGTTCGTAACGGGGGTGCAGACGGTACATGAACGCCTCGGCCAGCACGACGCCGGCTCGAGCGCACGCCTCCGCCATCCGCTCGGCTTCCTGCGCGGTCAAGGCGATCGGCTTCTCGCACAGCACATGCTTCCCCGCTTCGGCCGCCTTCACGGTCCACTCCAGATGCAGATGGTTCGGCAGCGGAATATAGACGGCGTCGATGTCGTCGTCGGCGAGCAGCGCCTCGTACGACGAATACGCTTTCGGGATCTCGAGTCGTTCGGCCGTCTCCTTCGCCTTCGCTTCGGTTCGGCTCGCGATCGCGGCGACAACGCCCGATGCCGAGCCCTTAATGCCGGGGATGACCGCCCGCTCCGCGATACTCGCGCAGCCTAAGACGCCCCAACGGATTTGACGACTTACCATGTCGACACGCTCCATTCTAAGTAGAATCATTGCGACGATATTCATATTATAGAGAACTGGATTCATTCGCGAAATAAAACATTATTGAGATCGGATAGCACGATATTCACATCGGTTGCTCGAGTCCGACAGTCTTCGCCGCTTGTACGCGCGCCTCGATTGCGATATGATCAAGCCACAAAAAAATCCGCCTCGTTCTGAATGACGGGGCGGATCGACGCGTCGTTGTATACGCGTTAAGGGAGGTGACCACGATGGCGTTCGGCGTGACGAGGGAACGACTCGACGCTTGGAAGAAAGACGTCGCCGAAGGCCGCATCGCCTTCTTGACGCACTATTGGATTCATCCGAAGGTGCCCGGCGTCACCTCCGTAACGAAGGTCGGCTGCGCGGACCTCGACAAGCTCCGGCGTTGGGCCGCGTCCCACGGGCTTCCTCCGCAATATATTCATCATCGCGACCGCTATCCTCATTACGATATCTTCGGCGAGATGCAGGCCGTCATTCTGGAGCGGCAGCCGCTGCCCCCGGCGGGAAGCAGCGGCTGACGAAAACGGCGTCGGTGCGGATCAGGCCTCGGCGGC
>JAPSKX010000141.1 GCA_031181325.1 Paenibacillus sp. | reverse complement strand
CTACCACGGCAAGCGGCTGCCGGAGGAGCCGGTGCTGAATACGGAGCAGACGTCGTCGAACGCGGCGAGCTCCGTGACGTTGTCCGGCAAGCCCGACATCGCGGGCGGCCTCGAGGTGACGTACGCGGTCGTCGCGGACCCTTCGTCCATTCCGGATCGATGGGCGTACGCGGAATCGTCGGCGTTCGGTCTCGGCATCATGGGACGCGACCGGGGCGTGCAGCCGTCCTTGTTCGCGCCGCTGATCGGCATGCCGGGCTCGCGGATGGAACCGGGCGACGCGTATACGTTCGCGTACCGTCCCGTGACGCGGCTTGCGGGCTGGTACGACACGTACCGGCACGTGACGGAGAACATCATGGGGCTGACGGATTACCGCAAGAACATCGAATCGTCCTTGACGGATACGATCTTCAACGTGCAGGACCTGATGCTGAACGACAACTTCGGAGGCTGGGACGAAGAGATGAAGGCTCATTATAACATGGAAGGACAAAACGTCGGCACGACCGCCGGCCCGTTGGCCGCGATGACGGCGTATCTGCTGTCGGAGGACGAGGAGCTGTACGATCGCCGGGTCGTTCCGACGCTCGCGTCGCTGCTGACGCGGAAAAATCAGCATTTCTCGTCGAAGGGCAACACGATCGCGCATCCCGCGATCACGTTCCCGAATCCGCTGCCGATCGGCTCGCCGACGGGGGGCTACGGAACAAGCGTATTCGGCGGCTTGTTCGACATGACGCAGGGGCTGTCCCCGGCGTTCCGGGAGGTCGGCATCGACGGCGGCGTCAAGCAGACCGCCGGCAACGCGCCTTCTTGGTCCGATCACGTCTGGATGTACCGGTACACAGGCAATGCGGCGTACCTGGAACAGGCGAAGGCGGCGGCCGATCAATACTTGGAGTCGGTCGTGTACGCGGCGCCGGAGACGCTGCCCGACTTCGGCAGCTTCATCTACATCAGCTATTACCCGAATCTGAACGCCCTGCTCGACTTGTACGAGATCAGCGGCGAGCAGCGGTACTTGGACGGGGCGGCGGAGGCGGCCCGCGCGCTGATGACGACGCTGCGCACGTTCCCCGTACCGGAAGGGGAGACGACGATCAGCGCCGATGCGATTCGGGAGCGAGGCTTCCTGAACGGCGCGCACTTCTGGTGGAAGGGCGAGTACTCCGACCGCCTGGGTCATCCGGAGCGCTTGGCGGATTTGCAGGATATGACCGTTCCGGCGTGGATGCCCTCGCCCGTCGGCCTCGGCGTCGAGCAGGCGAGCACGTTCATGGGCACCGACTCCGGCTTCATCACGATGTCGAACTGGGCGCCCGACCTGATGCGTCTTGCGAAGCTGACCGGCGACGAGACGTTCGAGACGTACGCCCGCAACGCGGTGCTCGGCCGCGGCGCGAACTATCCGGGGTATTACCAGAACCAATATATGATGCACCAGAAGACGGCGGACTTCCCGTACG
Source organism: Paenibacillus sp. (assembly GCA_031181325.1). Lineage (GTDB taxonomy): Bacteria > Bacillota > Bacilli > Paenibacillales > YIM-B00363 > Paenibacillus_AE. The sequence goes on along the minus strand of JAPSKX010000141.1, from coordinate 11,285 downwards.
TCGGACCGGACCTGACGAGCATTTACTATCATCATATCCCTGTGTACTACAGCTTGCTGACGGACTACTTGTTCGCGCAGGCCTGGAATTGGTCCGACGGACGCATCGACTTCCCGTTCCTGCGCCAGCAAGGGTACGCCTACTTCAACAACCGCCAGTTCGGCGGCGAGCCCGGCACGTTCTTCGGCGAGACGGACATGTGGCCGTGGCTGAAGCGCGGGCTGGTCGCGACGGACAGCATCCAAGTCGATTGGCTGGCGGCGCGCAAGGACGGCAAGCTCGGCCTCGCGCTGATGAACGAAGACGCGGCGCCGATCGCGACGACGGTGACGTTCGGCGAGGAGCTGGGCGGCGCGCTGCTCTCGGGCGCGGCGACGCTGTACGACGCGGCCGGCAACGCTTCCGCCGTCGCGGTATCCGACGGAGAGGTGACGGTAACGGTTCCGGCTCGCGGACTCGTCGCGCTCGTCATGGATCACCCGGACGTGCAGGCGCCAGCCTTCGCGTCGATCGACGATTCGACGGCGTTGACCCGGCCGCTCGGCGAGACGGTCGCGCATGCGGCCGGCGGCGCGGACTTCGGCGCGGGCGCGGTGCTGCAGACGAATCCGTCGTTCTACCACGCCTATGCGTACGTTACGGATATGCCGGAGACGACGGAACGCGCGACGCTGCGCTACCGCGTCGGCGACGGCGAATGGCAAGCGGCGGAGAAGGCGGCATATCCCTATGAATTTACGGTGAAGGTGACGGGCGACGCGCCGTTCGATTTCTACTTCGAGGTGCACGGCAAGGACGGAACGGTGCGCACCTCGTCCGAGAAGCGGCTGAAGCCTTATGCGGCCGGGAACGATATCGCCGCCTTCCAAGCGGGCGACGGCCAGCTCGGGAGCGCGTTCATCGCGCGGGACGCCCGGACGGTCGTATCGCTCGTATACGGGACGGACACGAGCGTCTTGGCGCCGACGGTCGTCTTGTCCGAAGGAGCGACGCTGCTGTCGCCGGCGGGTGCGGCCGATTATACCGACCCGATCGATTACGTCGTGCGGGCGGAGAACGGCGCGACCGAGACATGGACCGTATTCGTGGCGCCGATCGACGACGTCTCGGGATTGCTGCGGCTGCTGAAATTTTTGCGGGATCAAGGGTGGCTCGGCAACCATGGCATCGCCAATTCCTTGGAGAAGCAAGCGCAGCATGAGCAGTACAAGGCGTTCAAGCAGCATGTGGAGGCGCTGAGGAACGACGGGCAGCTGTCGCCCGAGGCGGCGTCGCTCTTGGAGCGAGCGGCGGATTCGTTGGCGGCGGGGTCGTAACTCATAGCGAAGCCGGCCGGCGCGTCGCCGGTCGGTTTCGTTCGGGGGAGGAGAAGGAGACATGATCGACGGCAATGGATTCGTATTGCAAAGCCCGAGCGGCGTCTTGAAGGCGACCTTGCGACTGACGGGCGAGAATAGACTGAGGTACCAGGCGAAGCGCGGCGAGGCGCTCGTCGTCGAAGACGGCGACATCGGCCTTACGGCGGACGGCGTCGATCTGGGCGCCGGCGTCGCCGTCGAAGAAATTCGTCAAGAGACGATCTACGAGACATATAAGGTGCTTGGAGGACATGCGGAAGCTCTGAATCATTGCAATGCGTATCGGTTCTCGCTTCGTCACGCCGCCAGCGGGGAAGCGTACGAGCTGCAGGCGCGGGCGTACGACGACGGCTTCGCGTTCCGGTACTCGCTCTCGCGGGAGGGAACCACGACGGTTCAAGGGGAAGCGTCGAGCTGGACGCTTCCCGCCGGCAGCCGCGTCTGGCTGTTCGAGCGGAACAACGGCTGGAAGCTGAAGAGCTACGCGGGCGAATGGATTTCCGCCGACGCGGAGGAGCTGCATACGGTATCGAGTCAAGGCCCCGTCCAGGGGACGCCGCTCGTCGTAGAGCTGCCGGATCGGACCGGATACGCGGCGATTCTCGAAGCCGCCTTGTACAACTACAGCGGCATGCGGCTCGAGGCGATCGGCGGCCGCGCCGTTCGCGCGAATTTCACGGAAGGGAACGCCGGTTTCGCGGTAGAGGGCGCCGTCCTGACGCCGTGGCGCGTCGCGATGGCCGTGCCGGACTTGGACGGTCTCGCGAACAGCGACATCATAACGAATTTGAATCCGGCCCCGTCCGAGTCGCTGTTCCCGGACATGAGCTACATTCGGCCGGGGCGCTCCGCGTGGCGTTGGTGGAGCCTCGGCACGGGGACGCCGGAGCAGGAGCGGGAGACGGTCGACCAAGCGGCGACGCTCGGCTTCGAGTACACGACGGTCGACGAAGGATGGGAAGCGTGGCCGGAGCCTTGGGCGGACTTGCGACGCTTGACCGCTTACGCGAACGGGAAGAACGTCGGCGTCTTTGTCTGGAAGCGGTCGAAGGAAATCGACGATCCTAGGTTCGGTTGGCGGGCGATGCGCGAGTTTTTCGACAAGGCGAAGGATGCCGGCGCCGCCGGCCTGAAGATCGACTTCATCGACAATGAATCGAAGGCGGCGATCGATTTCGAAATCGCGGCGCTGACGCTGGCCGCGGAGCGGCGGCTCATGATCAACTTCCACGGCATCTCGAAGCCGACCGGCGAATCGCGCGCGTACCCGAACGAAATTTCGCGGGAAGGCATTCGCGGCCTCGAGCTCAACAAGATGAAGGAAGGGCCGATCCCGGCTTGGCATAACGCCGCGCTGCCTTTCACCCGCTTCGTCGCGGGGCACGGGGATTACACGCCCGTCGGCTTCTCGAACCCGGGGGAGACGACGTATGCGCATCAGCTGGCGACGATGATCGCCTTCACGTCCCCCCTGCAGGTTGTCGCCGAAAACCCGGCCTTTCTGCTCGAAGCGGAGGCGGCGCAGCCGGCCTTGGACGTGCTGAAGTCGATTCCGTCCGTATGGGACGAGACGCGGGCGCTTCCGCCGAGCGCGATCGGCGAGCTCGCCGTGCTCGCCCGGCGAACCGGAGAAGCCTGGTTCCTGAGCGTATTGAACGGCAAGGCCGAGCGAACGACGCTCCGGCTGCCGCTCTCCTTCTTGGCCGGCGGGGCGGCGTACGACGTCGTCGAGATCGTCGACCGGGGAGCCGATCGGATGGAACGCAAGGTGAGCGCGCGCTATCCCTCGCAGGAGGCGCCGGAGATCGGGTTGGAGCCGAACGGGGGGTATGTCGCGGCGTTCCGGAAGCGGTAACGCAGAACAATCGGATAGCGAGAAGAAGGAGGCTCGACCCCATGAAGCAGACCGAGTATGGCTTACTCGTCGCCGGCGCGACCTTCGCCGGCATCGGCGCGGCGGCGGCCGCGGCGGAAGCGAATCGGAGCGTCGTCGTCGTGGAGCGAACGGCCTTGGTCGGCCGCGAATTCATCGATGCCATGAACCCGGGGAGGGGACCCGTCTCGCCGAAGACGGCCTTCGCGCGAAGCTTCCGGGACGAAGCGCTGGCGCGAAACATCATGAGCGAAGAGGGACTCCTGCATCTCCCGGCGCTGCATCCGCTCTTGTGTCTCCGGGTGAAGGAGTACGGGGTGAACGTCCGGTTTCTTACGGAAATCGTCGAGGTTATCGAACGGGGCGGCAGATTTCGCGTGACGTTGCTGGACGCGTCCGGCCTCCATCGCGTGACGGCGGACGACATATTGGATACCACGACCCGGCGATACACCGTTCCCGGGAATCTATACGCCCCGGCTCATAAGCGCTTGAACGCTTATTTGCATCATCCCGAGATCGGCAAGGCGCCGCTCCCCGAGCCGATCGACGAGGCGATGTCGATCGCCCGGGGACGGTTCCCTTCCGAGGCGATCCTAAGGGTGTGCGTTCCGCCGAAGCTCGATTGGCTGCAAGCGAAGCAATGGCTGTACCGGTACTGGGAAGCGAGGCCGGCGGCTTGGGCGCCGTGGACGATCGCGGCGGTCGCCGGCGGCTTCGAATCGATCGTCCGCCGCGGGCCGCAGCGGGCGGCGGACGGCAGGACATGGCTCCCTTCCGAAGCGTACGATCATCCGATGGAAGCGATCGATGCGGGATACGGACTTCTCGCGAAGACGGGAGGTATGCGCAATGAAGCAGCGCTATGACGTCGTCGTGGTCGGACTCGGAACGGCGGGGTCGATCGCGGCGATCGCCGCCGCTCGGAAGGGGCTTCGCGTCCTCGGCATCGACCGCCATACGTGCATGGGGGGCGTCGGAACCGCAGGCGGCGTCGTCGGGTATTATCTCGGCAATCGAGGGGGACTGTACGAAGAGATCGACCGGCAGATCCCCGCGACGGAGGGACGCGTGTTCACCCCCTCCTTCGGCGTGAACGCGGAAGGAAAGCAGTTCGTGCTGGAGCGGGAAGCGCTCGACGCCGGGGTGACGATTCGGTACGATACGACCGTTACCGCCGTACTCCGGGAAGGGAGCGCCGTTCGCGGCGTCGAGTGCTTCGCTCCCGATAGCGGGCGGTACGAGGTCGAGTGCGCCGTCGTCGTCGACGGGACGGGCAACGCGGACGTGTGCAGGCTGGCCGGCTGCGAGCTGCGCAGCGGAAGGGAGTTCGACGGTCAAGCGCAGCCCTTCTCCAACGTATGGTTCCGCATGGAGGGAGACCGCGTGCAATGCGCGTATACCGACTCCGGATACGTGTTCCCCGAAGACCCGGAGAGTCTGTCCGGGGCGATCGTCGAGTCGGCGCTGTTGCCGACGCACCTGAAGGATCGGTTCGCGGAGGAGCGTCGGCTTATCCGCGTCGCCCCGCAGCTCGGCGTTCGCGAGAGTCGATGCATCGTCGGGGAACGGAACGTAACGCTGGACGACTTCCTCCATGATCGCTATTCCCGAGAGCCCGCGTTCATGGCGTATTCGAACTTGGATAATCACAGCAAGGATCTCGCCTTCGAGAGCGAGCTGCAGCGGGATTGGACGGTCGCCGCCAGCCTGTGGGGGCTGCGGTTCAACGTGCCGATCCCGCTCGGCGCGCTGATCCCGAGAGGGTACGACGGGTTGATCGTCGCGGGGCGTTGTCTCGCGGTCGATCACGATCTGGCCGCCTGCGTCCGCATGAAGCGGGATATGCAGAAATGCGGGGAGGCCGCCGCCTGCGCCGCCTTCTTGTCGATCGACAGAGGCGTTCCGCTGCGGGACGTTCCGTACCAAGCGCTCAAGTCGCTGCTGCAAGAGACGGACTGCTTGTCGGAACGACACGAGGTCTATTTCGAGCAGCGACTTGCGGAAGGCGACGCGTCGAATCCGCTGATCCGGTGGATCGAGGACGTCGAGGAGCTGAAGGACGGGCTCGCCGGCGAGAAGCCGGGCGTGGCGATCTGGTCGGCGAGGCGGCTGGGAGACGCGATCCGCCCGCAGCTGCAAGCCTGGATGCGCGAAGCGCGTTCCGAGCATCTGCGAAGGCACAGCGCGCTTGCGCTCGCACTGCTGCGCGATCCGGCCGCCGCGCCGGTATTGCGGGAGATCGTGCGGGAGCGCGACCCGTTCTGCCCTTCGACGAGCGTGAAATACAATCAACCTCGCGGGTATGCCGCCGTGTACCTGTTGGGCAAGCTGGCGGACAAGGAGGCGATCGCGGAGCTGCGAAGCGTCCTGGAGCAGCGGGACTTCGCTTGGGATGAGAAGGACAAGGAGTTTCTGTCCGACGCGAAGGAATTGCGATTCCAGTACGTGTCGCACGCGCTGACGGCGCTGGCCCGCATCGGGGATCGGCACGCGGAGACGAGGCGGGACATCGTCGAGATGTTCGAACATACCAAGACGAGGCTGCTGGACGGCTCGCTGTCGATCGCCTTCAAAGGCAGCGCCGCGCTCCGTAACCCGATGGACGGCAAGCTTCGCCGGCTGATCGACGGGACGATCGCCCGTTGGGAGCGTTGCGTTCGATAGGATGAAAAAGGTCGACCGGCGAAAATCTCCGGTCGACCTTCGTTCTGTTATTCCGCCTTCGAGGACAGCTTCGCCTCTTCCGGGTCCTCCGCTTGCTTGGCCCGCTTCATGAAGAGCGCGAGCGCGAGGGCGGCGACGGAGATGATCGTCGCGACGAAGAACGCGTCGTTAATGCCGCCGAGCATCGCCTGCAAGCCGATCTGCTGCTGCAGCTCGACCGACGGCTGCTCGGTCAGCTTGCCGAGCGCATCCGTCGCATAGGCCTCTTGACGCGTGGACATCACCGTTACCAGGAACGCGGTGCCGATCGCGCCGGACACCTGCTGCAGCGTGTTGTTCATGGCGGTGCCGTGCGGGTAGAAGCGGGCGGGGAGCTGATTTAAGCCGTTCGTGGACACGGGCATCATGACCATGGACATGCCGAACATCCGGATCGTATGGATGATCATAAGCTCGTTGTAGGTCGTCTCCATGGTGAGGTCGCTCAGCATATACGTCGTGACCGTCATGATCAAGAACCCGATAATGGCCAGCGCCCGCCCGCCGAACTTGTCGAAGAGCCGCCCCGTCACCGGGGACATGAGCGCCATGACGAGCGCCCCGGGCAGCATCATCAGTCCCGCGTCGATCGGCGAGATGCCGCGGACGCTCTGTACGTAGAGCGGCAGCAGCAACATGCCGGAGAACATCGCCATCGTAAGCACCATGGAGATCGCCGACGCCAAGGAGAAGGCCGGATACTTGAAGATGCCGAAGTTCAGCATCGGCCGCTCCAGCCTCGACTGCCGCAGAATGAACCAAGTCAATGCGACGGCCCCGGCGATGAGCGTCAGGTAGACGAGCGGATGTCCCCATCCGCGCGTTCCGGCGGAGCTGAACCCGTACAGCAGTCCGCCGAAGCCGACGCTCGACAACGCGAGCGAGAAGCCGTCGAGGCGCAGATTCGACTTCTCCTTCCGATCCTTCAGCAAGAAGAAGCCTAACAGCAAGACGACCGCGGCGATCGGCGTGACGAAATGGAACAGCATCCGCCAGTCGTAATGCTCGACGATCCAACCGGAGAGCGTAGGTCCGATCGCCGGCGCTCCCATCAGCACTAGGCCGAAGACGCCCATCGCGGCGCCGCGCTTCTCGACGGGGAAGCTGACGAGCATGACGTTCATTAACACCGGCATCATGACGGCCGACCCGGAAGCTTGAATCATGCGTCCGGTCAGCAGCAGCGGGAACGCGTGGGCGAAGCCGGCGAGCACGGTGCCGAGCAAGAACAAGCCCATCGCGCCTAAGAACAGATGGCGTACCGAATATTTTTGGATCAAGAAAGCCGTGGTCGGGATGAAGATGCCGTTGACGAGCATGAAGCCCGTCGCCAGCCATTGCACGGTCGAAGGGTCGATCCGGAGATCGTTCATGATAGAGGGCAAGGCGATATTTAACAGCGTATTGTTTAGAAAAGTAATGAATGCGCCGATCATCAATACGGCCAGCAGGCCGTACGGGGGCCGGGAAGTGGCGGGGGGTGCTTTCGTTTCCATTTTCGTCTCCTTTTGGTACTTTTTCGACATTCTAATTTTTGCAGGTTAAAAGATCATATACCACCCTTCGCCGAATCGCAAGAAACTCGCCCCCCCATTGCTGCGTGACCGTCATATGACAAGTACCGACGATGTCATAACTATTGTAAGAACTTCGCGGCAAGGGGAGGATTCCGTATCGCGGCCTTCGAAATAACAACTCTACAAGGGAATCGAGGTCGTGCAGAGGCGCGGCCTTATTTATTGGGAGGAGATGCCGTGAACGGGAAGGAACGAATTCGCGTCCTGCTGGCGGACGATCAACCGTTGTTTCGGGACGGATTGGCGACAGCCCTTCGGCTGCACGACGACGAGTTGGAAGTCGTAGGCGAGACGGGCGACGGCAAGGAGGCGATCCGCAAGTCGATCGAGCTCCGCCCCGACATCGTCGTGATGGACACCCATATCGGCGATACGAACGGGCTCGCCGCCGCCAAGGAGATGATTCGCGCGAACCCGAACGTCCATGTGCTGTTTCTTACGGCCGCCGACGACGATGCTTCGGTATTGGAGGCTATGAAGGCCGGCGCGAGAGGGTACATTCTGAAGGGCTCGGACAAGGAGGATATGCTGAGAGCGATCGGGGTCGTCTCTCGCGGGGAAGCGATCTTCGGCGCGCCGATCGCACGGAAGCTTGCGACATATTTCGAAGCGGCGGCGACGGACGGGAAGAAGCCGTCGTTCGAGGAGACGTTCCCGGCGTTGACGGAGCGGGAGCAGGACGTTCTGGAGCTGATCTGCTCGGGTCTTGCGAACGAGGAGATCGCTCGTCGCATCAACGTATCGATCAAGACGGTGCGCAACCATGTCTCGAACGTGCTGAATAAGCTGCAGGTCGAGGACCGCGCGCAAGCGGTCGCGCTCGTCCGAGGCTCGGGCGAACGAGGCGCGGCGCGATAAGGAACGACCGATTTCGGACGCGGGGACCGAATTCGGTCGTTTTTTGTGAAGCGCGTCACACGAGCCGGGAAGGGCGGGACCATCTTCCTTGCCGACGGGACGATGTTCCCGCCATGGGGGAACGACTTCTTTGCTATTCTTATGTTCGACAAGAAGAGACGCGCTCGGCTTCTTGTCGAGAGCGTAGGGGCAATCATTTTCCGAACAGGAGTGGGGAAAGTACATGAGGAAGTTCGAAGCGAGACGGGCGGCGTGGAAGGTGCTGCTCTGCGGCGGCTTGATCGCCGGTTTGGCGACGCCGCCGCCGGCGAACGCGGCCGTTCCGGGCGTCTCCGTGCAGAAGTACATTACGGTCGATCAATTCGGCTATCGGCCGAACGACGACAAGGTCGCGGTGCTGGTGGATCCGCAGCGCGGATTTAACGCGGCGGACGCGTATGTGCCGGGGAACGTGCTGCAAGTGCGGCGGGTCGAGGGCGACGAGGTCGTCTTCACGGGCGCTCCGACCGCGTGGAACGGCGGGGCGACGCAAGAGAACTCGGGCGACCGGGGGTGGTGGTTCGACTTCTCGTCGGTAACGGCCGAAGGGGAATATTATATCTTCGACGTTCAAAACAACATGAAGTCCTTCGACTTCGAAATCGCGGACGATGTGTACAACGACGCGCTGAAGGCGGCCGTGCGCACGTTCTACTATCAACGGATCGGCACGCCGCATCTCGCGGAGCACGCGGGCGAAGCGTTCGCGGACGGCCCGGCGCTCATCGGCCCCCGCCAAGATTCCGAAGCGCGCAACGTGTTCGATCGGAACAATCCGGAGACGGAGCGCGACTTGTCCGGCGGTTGGATGGACGCGGGCGACTTCAATAAATACGTGACGTTCACCGCGCAGCCGGTCAACGAGCTGTTGTCCGCGTACGAGTTGAACCCGGACGCGTTCGGCGACGACTATAACATTCCGGAATCGGGCAACGGCATTCCGGACCTCTTGGACGAAGTGAAGTGGGAATTGGATTGGCTGATGAAGATGCAAGAGGACGACGGCGGCGTCCTGCTGAAGGTCGGCTTCCCGCGGGAAGGCCGGATCGGCGAATTCTCCCCGCGTCCCAGCGAGATTACGATGGTTCGCTATTACTTGCCGAAGGCGTCGTCCTCGACGATCGTGACGGCGCTGAACTTCGCGCACGCTGCGATCGTGTTCGACCAGATTCCGTCGATGCGCGCTTACGCCGCAGAGCTGCGGCAGCGCTCGATCATGGCGTGGGATTGGTACCATTCCAATCCGAAGACGGCGAACGCCGACAACTACGAGCTCGAAGCCGGCGATGCGGATATGTCGCTTTCGGGTCAAGCGCAGGTCGCGGCGGTAGCGTCGGCTTACCTATATGCGCTGACGGGCGACGAGACGTATCACGACTATTTCAAGAGCAACTACCGGATCACGCAGCCGATGATCGACGGCTACTGGGGGCTCAGCTACGGCGAGCAAGCCGACGGCGTAATGTTCTACACGACGCTCCCGAACGCCGATCCGGCGGTGAAGGCGCACATCTTGGAGCGCCGAAACGTGCAAGACTTCGAGCATAACTTCGAGCCGAATCGAGATTTGTATCGCTCCTCCGTGCCGGATTGGGCCTATCACTGGGGCAGCCTGCAGGTACGCGCGCGGCTCGGGGCGTCGGCCTACGACTTCGTGCAATACGACATCAATCCGGAGAAGCGCGAGGAGTACGACCTCAGGGCGCGCAACGTCTTGCATTATTTCCACGGCGTCAATCCGTTCAGTCACGCGTACTTGACGAACATGGGCGAATACGGCGCGGAAAACTCGATTACGCAAATTTTCCATGCCTGGTTCTTCGACGGTACGCAGTGGGACATCGCGCCTCCGGGCTTCGTGCCGGGCGGTCCGAGCGAGCAGTACGAAGGAACGATGTCGCCGCCGCGCGGACAGCCGCGACAGAAGATGTACTTGGACTGGAACGGGGTGCGTTGGGGCGAAGAAGGCCACTACGATCGTTCGTGGGAAATTTCGGAGAATGCGATCTACTACCAAGGCGGCTACGTGAAGCTGGTCTCGAAATACGCGGCTCCGGTGCTTGCGCCGAAGGCGGCTCCCGCGACGCCGACGGGCGATGCGGCGATCGCGACGAGCGAATCGGCCATCGCGTTCACGTGGACGCATGCGCCGGGCGCGACCGGGTATGACGTCGAAGTCGACGGCGTCGTCCTCGACAACGGCCGGAACCGCCGCTACATCGCGACTGAGCTGGCTCCTCGATCCGAGCACACGTTCCGCGTTCGCGCGAAGAACGCGTACGGCGTCAGCGCTTGGAGCGAGCCGGTCGCGGGCGTCACGCAAGCAGCGCCTACGCCGCCCGGTACGCCGGCGCAGCTGACGGCTTCGGCGGTCGGCAGCTTCCAGGCTTCGATCGCGTGGGAGCCGTCGGAGGGCACTCGGTACTATGAGCTTGAAGCGGACGGCGAAGTGCTCAATCTCGGACTCGCCACGAAGTATACGCATCGGAAGCTCCAAGCGGAGACGACGCACACGTATCGCGTGCGGGCGAAAAATTCCGGAGGCATCAGCGAATGGAGCGAGCCGGTCGTCTTGACGCTGCCGGAAGCGCCGCCGAATCATGTGATCGACGTATCGCACGAGGGCGTATTCGGGTATACGTTCGGGGAATATTCCGATCAATTGACCCGGTACCAGACGTTCGTCCCGGAAGGCTATTCGGTTCTGACGGGTCTCGACCTGAAGCTGCGGAAGCTGTGGGGCGAGCCGGGCGACGTCACGGTGAAGCTGTACGCGACGGAAGACAACCTACCTGTCGGCGAGCCGCTCGCGGACGCGGTGCTGCCGAACGAGGCGGTACAGTGGAACGACTGGACGGAGGTCCACGTCCCGAT
>JAPSKX010000140.1 GCA_031181325.1 Paenibacillus sp. | reverse complement strand
GAGACGGCGGCCGACTTCGGCATCCGGTCGGTACTGTTCGACGAACATGGCGAGACGATCGGCTTCTTATATTTCTATGACGACCAGGTCGGCGAGCTGTCGCGGCTGCGCACCGGTCTACTGCACTCGACGCGGGCGCTGCTGCTGTTCGCGGTCGTCGTCTTCACCGCGATCGCCTTGGTCGTCGCCTTCTGGAAGGCGCGGCGGCTGGCGCGGCCGCTGGCTTCGCTGCTGGAGTCCATCGATCGCCTCGGCTCCGGCAACCTCGACACGCGGACGCCTGTCATCCAGCACGGCGAGTTCGGACGCGTCGCCGAGGCGTTCAACGCGATGACGGAGCGGCTGCAGCGCACCGAGGAGGCGCGCCGCCACCTCGTGGCGGACGTCGCGCACGAGCTGCGGACGCCGCTTACGATTCTGCGCGGCCAGCTCGACGCGGCGCAGCAGCGCGGGGAGCCGCTCCCGCCGGAGCGGCTGCTGCCGCTGCAGGACGAGCTGATCCGCCTGACGCGGCTCGTCGACGAGCTGCATCAGCTGTCGCTCGCGGAGGCGAAGCGGCTTCCGCTCGAGCTTAAGGCCACGGACCTGTACGTGCTGCTGGCGCGCGTGGTCGAGCGCGTCGCGCCCGACGCCGAGGCGAAGGGCGTGACGGTGACGCTGCGGCGGCTGACCGACGACGTCGTGCTGACCGTCGATCCGCACCGGCTGACGCAGGTGTTTCTTAATCTGTTCGTCAACGCCGTGCGGTACACGCCGACGGGCGGCGCCGTGAAAGCGTACCTCGACGAGACGACGGCGGGCGGCGTCCGCGCGCTGCGCGCGACGGTGGCGGACACCGGTCCCGGCATCGCGCCCGAGCAGCTGCCGCACATCTTCGACCAATTCTACCGGACGGACGAAGCGCGCAACCGCGACGGCGGCGGCATGGGGCTCGGCCTCGCGATCGTGAAGGAGTTCGTGCACGCCCACGGCGGCGCGATCGACGTCGCGAGCGAGCCGGGCCGAGGCACCGTGTTCGCGGTGACGCTGCCGTACGAGAAAGAGGCAGGGGAGCGATAAGTCCCCTGCCTCTTTCCGCTTATCGTTGCCGAGCCAAGTAGTCGTCGATCTGCCGGAACGTCCCCTCGAACCCTTGCGCGACCATCGGCGCCATCGCATCGAACGCAGCCTGTTCCTCGTCGGAGGCATGGAGCGGGCCGCCCTGCAGCGTCAGCACCATCTGTCCCTCGCGTTCTTCGAGCGTTAGAATATTCAAAATCTCGAACGGCCAAGTCCCCACCAATTGCCGAAGTACCCGGGGTCGGTCCACACCGGACATACCATTTCCCGAGAGGCGACGAACACCCGTTGCAGTGCCAGCGAATCCGCTCCATGAAAGCCAAAGACTCCAATCCCGCTGGAGCGACGAGATTGGAAGCTGATTTTTGCGCCCGGCCCGTCCGGGAGCCCGGCGATTCCGGCCGGCAGGCGGGAATGCCGACGCCGAATCCGCGGAGCGGCCGGGTCCTGCCTACCCTCCCCGTCCTCGTTCCGCCCGATCCAGGCGCCAGAAATAATGCTCCTCCTCGCGGTACAGGCGGAACCCGTTCTTGCGCAGCACGCGGATCGAGGCGGCGTTCTCGCGCAGCGTCTCCGCCGTGACGCGGCCCGCGCCGTGCGCGAACGCCCACGCGACGAGCGCGCGCGCCGTCTCCGTCGCGTAGCCGCGGCCGCGATGCTCCGGCAAGAAGCCGTAGCCGATGTCGACGGCGCCGGCATAGTCCGGGTTGCCCTTGAAGCCGGCGTCCCCGATCAGCTCCCCCGTCTCCTTCAGCCGGACGAGCCAGACGCCCCACCCGAGCAGGCGCGGATGCCGCCGCAGCGAATGCATATACGTCTTCACGTGGTTGCCGATCGGATATCCTTCCGCGACCGCCTCGGCGTACCGCTCCTTCGTGCACGGCAAGAGCAGCAGCCGCTCCGTCTCGACCGGTTCGCCGAAGCGCCGGCGGTACGCCTTCGCCCCCCAGCCGCGTATCAGAAGCAGGGCGTGATAATACAGCAGCGCGGAGGGGATGCCGTAGTAGGCGCCCAGTTCGATGGCGGACCCCGGCGCTTCCGCGCCGAACAGCAGCCGGAGCAGGCCGACGAAGATCCCGTACCCGAACGCCGCGTATAAGAGCAGATGGACGACGTAAGAGCGGACGCCGTCAAGGAAGGCGCTCCTCTCTCCGTCGCGACCCCTGGCGGCCTCGCCGTCCTCCGCGATGCGGTCGGCGAACCAGTCCGCCAGCACGGACCCGGCCGCGCCCAGCGTCAGATATACGGGCAGCGCGTACAACGCGACGATCATAAGCGCCTGCCAGCTCGTTCCTCCCGTCTGCCCGAGCAGCCGCCCCGCGCCATAGAGCGCCAAGGGCGCGACCGCCGAAGCGATCGTTCCCGCCAACATCCTCTCCGACAACGCCCTCACGCCCGAGCCTCCTAAGAATATGTGTAGTCATTCGGCATTCGCCGAGGGTACGGAATCATGTCCCCGACCGCTGCCGACGCAAGGCATTCGCCCCGCGTTCATCGTCAAGCTTGACCGTCAAGCAGCTCCCAAAGCTCCAATCGGCAGACGCCGTCCGTCCCGGCGGCCGCCAACGCGAAGCGGGTCCGGGAGCGGCGGCCCGACGACTCGATCGCCGGCGCCGCGGCCGCGATGCCCGCCGAGGCGGCTCCGAAAGCAAGCGGCCGCGGCCAATCCGTTGCCAGTAAATCAACCGATCTCCGCATGAAAAAACAAACCGTTCGTCCTCCAGTCCGAAGAAACGAAGAACCGGCCGCTCGTTCCGAGCGACGTTCGAGAAACCCGGCAGCGGCGGAACGTTCCATGCTTGTTCTCCGCTCTGCCGCCGTCGCACGAGCCGCAGCTCGCCGCCCGCGTCGAGCAAGACGTCGCAGTTCGCTTCGGCGTCCAGCTCCGCATGGACGGCTGGCACGCCGCCGGACGCGGCCCGTGCGAATCGATCGGGACGATCCAAGAAACCCGCGCCGAGACAACGATCCCGCGCCGACCCGATGATCGAACCCGAGAAGACAATCGCGCGCGCAGGCGCCTTCACACCGCGATTCGCTGCATCCGTTTCACACCCTGCCGTTCGTGACCTATGTACCCCTACATTACCACCGTCGTCATGGATTGCAAAGCGGCAATTCGGGCAATACTGGATACCGAAAGAAAACGGTTACCCAAAGGAGCCCGAGCCCCATGACAACGTCCCCGCACCGCCCGCAGCTCTCGCTGGAAGAGTCGATTCGTCAGCTGTACAACCGCGTCGAACGCGAGACGATCGGCGCCGCCTCCGCCGAGACCCATGTCATCGCGTCCGATACGCGCATCGTCGTCGTCGCCAGAGGCTTGCCCGTCGCGAAGAATGCCGCCTACGATCAGGCGCTGCGCACGGAGTTCGCCGCGGAGCTCGGCTGCCGCATCGAATCGCTGCGCACCCGCGTATCGCTCGCCGACGACGAGAAGATGGAAATTTTCGAAATCAGCCGTCCGCTCCGCTAGGAAGAGAAGTACGAGATGCCTCTCGTCGTCGCCTTGCTGTTCATGTGGATCAGCGTCCACGCCGTCGCGGCGCTGCCCCATAAGCTGCCCTTGCAGGTGAACGTCCTTCTGTATATGACGCTGTCCGTCATCGACATCAATAAGTTCACATTGTTAAGCTTCACCTACAGGGTGTTCGAGATCGATCTTCGCGTCCCCGCGTTCCTCGCGGCGATCGTACATCGCGACTTCACCTTCACGCTGGCGCTGCTGCTGTACGCCAACGCCTTCCTGACCGCGCGCAATCGCGCCGGCCGGACCCCCGCGACGATCGGCGTCTTCCTGTTCCTCCTCGGCAACGCGCAAGCGCTGCGGTGGACGGGCGTCATCCGGGACGTGAAGTGGAACCTCTTCTATGAATGCCTCATGATCGCCGCGTTGATGGGCATCGCGCTCGGCTTGGGCGCGGCATTGCGCAAGCTCTGGGAGAAGGGGGCCGGCGAGCTTGGACCAAGCGTATAACGTCGTCTACGATTCGGCTTTCAATGCCAACGAGTGGTACGTCCTCGCCATGATCGCCGGCGGCGCGATTCTCTATGCCGCGGCGCCGAAACGGTTTACGCCTATGCAGACGCTATACGCGATGCTCTTCGGCGTCGTCGCCGGCCTCATGTTCGATCACACGATCGCGGTGCCGCCGTTCGATCTGTACGACGTCGGCGACCGATCGGACAACACCTGGTTCGATATTCTCTCCTATGCGATGTACGCGCCGTTCGGCTACTTCTTCCTGTACCTGTTGGAGCGTTGGCGAATCCGAGGCGCGTACATCATGTTGTATATCGTCGTATGGGTGGGCATCTCGCTGATCGTCGAATATGTCGGCGTGCTCGTCGGCCTGTTTCATTATAAGCATGGGTACAAACTCGCCTATTCGATTCCGATTTACTTATTCCTGCAAAGCCTCTTGATACTGCTGTTTCGAACGATCTTCGCGGCAAGAACGCCGGACTCCTAGCTCCGCATCGCCGTCATATTGCCCGAGCTGTACCGGCGCAGGCCTGCGTAGAAGATCCAAGTGCCGCCCGCGGCCAGCAGCGACGACATCCCGAGCGCGCCGAGCAGGAAGTCCCACTGCACGCTGTCCCGCATCAACCCGATCGGCATATAGGAGACGAACCCGGCCGGCACCGCCGTGAAGACGACGACCCGAGCCCACCCTTTGAAGATGTCCGTCGGATACGTCGACACCGACAACAACGCGTTGAACATCTGCCCGCTCAGCCCTTCCGCATGGCCGATCCAGAAGGCGAGCGAATGCACGATGACGAGGAAAAACAAAAAGATCGACGCCGACACGACGTGCGCCAGCGCATACTTCGCGAAGCCGAGCCACGAGCCGTCGCCGAACATGACGTAGAGCATGACGGAGAACGCCGCGTCGCCGATCGCCGTCACCGACATGCGGCTCGCGAGCACGCTCGGCAGCACCGGCTTCGGCTGCGCGAGATACACGTCGAGCTGGCCGTTCGCGATCAGGGTCGACAGCCGCGTCATGTTGCCGAACAGCGTCGCCGCGATGCCGAAGCCGCCCGCGCTGACCGCCCACAGCATCATGACGTCCTGCAGCGTCCACCCGTTCACGACGTCGAACCTATCGAAGAACAAGCTCCAGAAGAAAATCCACACGAAGTTGTTGACGACCATCATGCCTGCCATGAGCAGAAAGCTCATCCGGAACTCCATCGCTCCCGCCAAGTTCAGCTTCCAACACGTCCATAGGTACGCGAGCGTCGCCCGCAGTCTTCTACCCGCCGTTAACATGCAGCTTCTTCACCCCTCTTCCGTACATCCATAACGCGACGACCGCGAGCAAGACGATCCAGCCCCACTGCACCGCCAGCATGCCGAGCAGCTTCGCCCCGTCGAAGCTCGTCACCGTGTGCGCCGGGAAATACAATACCGCCTGGAACGGCAGCCACTGACAAATCTCCTGCAGCCAGCCCGGGAACATCCCGAGCGGCATCAGCATGCCGCCGACCGTAAACAGCAGCTTCTTATATACGAACTCCAATCCTGTCGTCTCCTCGACCCAGAAGGCGCATAAGGCGACGATCATGTTGAGCAGGAAGTTGACCGCGATCGCCCCGACGGCCACCACCGGGAAGGCGAGCCAGCCGTACCCGAAGTCCGGGACGCCGAAGACGAGCAGACCGAGCGCCCCGCCGACGATCAGGTTGATGCCGAGCTTCAACCCGACGTCGGCGTTGTACCACGCGCAGTAGTAGCCGACGTAGTGCATCGGCTTCGTCAGTCGATACGCCACGTCGCCGCTCTTCACGTCCTGCTCGACGACGCTGGACAGACTCGGCAGCGCCAGCGTGATCGCCTCGGTCACGATGAGATACCAGACCATGTCGGAGAATGTGTAGCCGGCGATCGTCGCCTCCCCTTCGCCCGCGTACGTCGCGCTCCACAGCTGCATGAAGATGTACAGAATGACGACAAGGAACACGGTGCGGACGAGGAAGTCGCCGACGTACGCGAACGAATTCTTGAGCGTGATCCGGGTCACGGCCGGATACTTCCGCCAGCCGAGCGTCAGGCTCCTCATACGACCGCCTCCCCTTTCTTCTCGTATATATGCGCGATAATGTCCTCCATCGGCGGATCCTCGATCGTCACGTCCCGAATCGGGTAGGTGCCGACGATCGACGCGAGCGCCGTCTCGATGCTCGACGTCGCCGTGTCGACCGACAGCGTGACGCGCGTCCCGTCGCGCTCCGTCACCGTCGCGCCCTCCGCCGTCAAGAGCCGCGCCGCCCCGGCGTCGGCCAGCTCGAGCCTTACGGTCTTGTGCGTAAGCAGCTCCCGCTTCAGCACGGACACCGGTTGGTCGAGGATGATGCGGCCGTGATTAATGACGATCGCGCGGCGGCACAGCTGCTCGATGTCCCCCGGGTCGTGCGAGGTGAGGAAGAACGTCGTGCCCTCCTCCCGATTCAGCTCCCGAATCAGCTCGCGAATGTGCGCCTTCACGACGACGTCGAGGCCGATCGTCGGTTCGTCGAGGAAGACGATCTCCGGACGGTGCAGCAGCGCGGCCGCCAGCTCGCAGCGCATCCGCTCGCCGAGCGAGAGCTTTCGCACCGGCGTCTCGAGATACGGCTCGAGCCGGAACCGCTCGATCAAGAGATCGCGCCGGGCGAGGAAGTCCGCCTTCCCTAGCTCGTAGACGCGGCGCATCAGCTCGAACGTATCCGTCGGCGGCAAATGATACCACAGCTGCGACTTCTGCCCGAACACGCTGCCGATCCGATACGCGAGCCGCTGCCGATCCCGCCACGGCGTCAGCCCGAGCACCGAAGCGCGGCCGCCGCTCGGATGGAGGATGCCCGTCAGCATCTTGATCGTCGTCGACTTCCCCGCGCCGTTCGGTCCGAGGAACGCGAGCATCTCCCCCCGTTCCGCATCGAAGGAGATCGGCTCCACCGCCGTCTTCTCCGTATACTCCGGCCGCAGCAGCCCCTTTACGCCGGCCGCCAGCCCTTCCCGCTTCCGCTTCGCGCGGAACGTCTTCGTCAACCCCTCGACCTCGATCGCCTTCATCATACCGGTCCTCCCCGTCGTCTCTGTCTCTTTCCCCCGGTAAAGCAAAAAAGACCTATCCGCAAATTCGCCCGGGGGCGGAACTTGCCGAAGGTCTTTTATCCCTTACGGTGTAACAGGCGTATCGCGCTGCCGGCTTCGCTCGGTTCCTCCGCATGCAGGCGGCGAATCCCTAGAAACCCTTCCGTTTGATGTAAGATACTACCATGCGGACGAGCCGGGTGGCAACTATTATTTTCGGAAAAATATCCCCGCCTACATCGCTGAACGTTCCGCTTCATGCCATTTCATGTCGTACAAGGGTAACGGGTAGAAGGCCGGGATCATCCAATGGTACGCCAAATCGTCTGCAAGCTGTCCCAACCAAATCTCTCCGTTGGCATCGGCCTGCAGCTTCCACTTCCCGCTCGCCATCGCCTTACCGGCTTCCACCATCGCGTACATATCGTTCCAAGCAAACTCTTGTCCTTTATTCCTATCGATCGAAGCTAGGAGATCCTCGTATTTCTGTTGCTGTTCCTGCCTCATGTCGTCCGTCGTTCCCGTATCCCATACCTCTGTAAACTCGAAACCTTTTAACTTGGCTTGGAGGACTCGGTCGCGGAACGCGTCGGTGACGAATACATCTGCGTGGATTCTTTCCGGTATTTTGAAAATGGTTTCGTTACCGGCGATCCTTTCATTTCGGAACGAAAATTCGTAGTATCGAGGATTCGACTTCTCAACATCTAAGCAATCTACAATTTCGGTAACATTTCCAAGGTATAGTTCAAGCTCCTCGTGCAGCAGCGGGAGAAGCTCTACCTTTTTATCGATTAAATCATGAACGACTTCAATTACTTTTGGTATGAAAATTGGAAATCCTGATCTTAAGTGAGGGAAATCCCTTTTCTTTCCCTTCTTGTACGTATAAACTTCCTGAGGAGCCCACCGTTCGTTAAGTGGCTTCCCTTTTGCCATTCTTACTTGTTCCGTTACTATGGTGTTACCCTTTGAAGCTAATGCCATGCTATCTTCCGACGAATCAAGCCTGTATATTTTCATGGTTAACTCCCTCCTTCATATCCTACTATTAAATATTTCATTCATCTAATATTTGGATATCATACTTGTACATGCCGCACAACCCCTCCCCATCGCTTCGACCGATTTCATGGCCTCGTCTCCTCATAATAAAAAAAGACCTGTCGTCACACCCGCCCGATGGGCGGAATGTGACGAAGGTCTTTAGCGATGAGGCCAACCCGATCCTTACGCCGTAGCCAAATCCAACTCGTCTTCTTCGTCCCGGTCGAAGGACGCGCGATCGAACTCGCCTTCGGCGTTCGCGACGAGCAGCGACGTCACCGTCGTGCCGGTCGCGTTGACCGCCGTGCGGCCCATGTCGATGAGCGCCTCGACGGCGACGACGAGCGCGATGCCTTCGAGCGGCAGGCCGACCGCGGTGAGCACGACCGTCGTCGAGATAGACGCCGGACCCGGCACGCCCGCTACGCCGATCGAGGAGATCATGCTGACGAACACAATCAAGAGATAGTCCGTGAAGCTCAGCGGCACGTTGAACACCTCGGCGACGAACACGGCGACGACCGCCGGCCACACGCCGCCGCAGCCGTTGAAGTTCATCGTCGCGCCGAGGGGGGCGACGAAGCTGGCGATGCGGTCCGACACGCGGAGCCGTTTCGTAATGACTTCGAGGTTCACCGGCAGCGTTGCGTAGCTGCTGCGCGTCGTGAACGCGACGGCGATCGTCGGGTACGCTTTCCTGAAGAACTTCAGCGGGTTCACCTTCGCGACGAAGGAGACGAGTCCGCCGAACACGATGACGAAGTGCAGAATGAGCGCGACGTAGGACACGACGATCAGCATCGCCAGCGGCTTCAGCGTCTCGAGGCCGTACCGGGCGCCCATGACCGCGATGAGCGCGAAGACGCCGTACGGCGTGAAGCGGAGCACATACTTCACGACTTGGTGCATCACTTCGGTCGCCGATGCGATGAACGCCTTCATGGGCTGTACCGCTTCCGGCTTCTTCGAGCCGACGCGAACGATCGCGATCGCGAGGAACAGCGCGAAGATGAGAATCGGCACGACCTTGCCGCTCGCTGCGTCCTGAACCGGGTTCGACGGCACCTGATCCAGAATGACCTGGAAGAACGTCGGCACCTCGCGCGCTTCGAAGTCCGCCGGCGTCGACGCCTGAATGCCCGCGCCCGGATTCATCGCGAGCGCAACGACGAGGCCGATGATCGCGGCGACCCCGGTCGTGCCGAGGAACCACAGAATCGTCTTCATACCGATCTTGCGTAAGTAGTCTAACTGCGTAATCGAGATAATGCTGTTGATGACCAAGACGAAGACGAGCGGCATGACGAGCATCCGGATCAAGTTAACGTAAATGGAGCCCAGCGTGCTGATCGCTTGGAATTCCGAAGCGGTCTGATTGAGCACGATGCCGGCGACGAGGCCGACGCCGAGCGCGATGAGCACCCGCGTGCCGAAGCCGACGCGGCGTCTCGCCAAGTAGTGCAGCCCGAGCACGACCAGCATGCCGATGACGATACTCAGCCAGTTCGTCTCGATCGCAGCGACAAGATTGTTGTTTACTATCGTGGATCCGTTGTCCAAACTCAACACTCTCCTCTAGACAGAATGGTTGAAAATGGATACAAAAAAGAGACCGTCTCCTCCCTTCCTTGAGCGTGTCTCCGGTTGTCCGGTCCAAGATCCCGATTGAATATGTAAGTGTTTACAATCAATATTTATGGGTCGCATCGCTTTTCATGTCAACTTTTTTTCGGAGTTATTCTTATTCGACCTTTTTCACCAACACCTTGGCGATGCGCATCTTGTTCATCTCTTGCACCTCGAAGACATACCCCGATCGTTCGATCGCCGCTCGCTCCCCGGACTCCGGGATCGTCCCGAGCTCGCCGACGATGAACCCTCCAAGCGTATCGTATTCGTCCGTCGGCAATTCGATGTCGAGCGTATCCCGCACGGCGTCGAGATCCACTTCCCCCTTGATGACGTAAGTATGGACGTCGACCCGATCGATCTCCTTGTCTTCCTCCTCGTCGTATTCGTCCAAGATGCTGCCCACGATCTCCTCGAGCAGGTCCTCGACCGTCACGATGCCGGCGGTGCCGCCGTATTCGTCGATCGCCACGGCGAAATGCGTCTTATGTTTCTGAAAGTCCTTGAACAGCTCGTCGATGCGCCGCGACGTCGGCACGAAGAGAGGCCGGCGCAGCAGCTCGGACAGGTTGAACGCTTCCTCGTCGCACGTCTCCATTTGCTGCACGATATCCTTCGCGTGCAAGACGCCGACGATGTTGTCGACGGACGACTCGTATACCGGAAGCCGCGTGTACTTCTCCTCGTTGATGACCCGCACGACGTCTTTGTACGTCGCGTCGAGCGGAATGGCGGCGAGGGCGGTCCGGTGCGTCATAATGTCGGACACCGTCTTCGTATCGAGATCGAAGATGTTGTTGATCATCATCTTTTCGTTTTCCTGAATCGCGCCCCGCTCTTCCCCGACGTCCACCATCATCCGGATTTCTTCCTCGGTCACTTGCTCGTCGTCCGCGTTCGGATCGACCCCGAACAGCCGCACGAGCACGTTGGTCGACCACGTCAGCAGCTTGACGAACGGCGCGGACACGGTCGACAAGATCGTCAGCGGACGGGCCGCCAGCATCGCGATCGGCTCCGCCTTCTTCATGGCGAGACGCTTGGGCACGAGCTCCCCGAGCACGAGCGTGAAGTAGGAGAGCAAGAGCGTGATGACCACTACGGAAAATGTCTCCAGCATCGCCTCCGGCACCGGCACCCCCGCGTCGAGGAGCGCGAGGGCGAGATCGTCGGCGAAGCTGCCCGAAGCGAAGGCGGACGCCATGAAGCCCGCCAGCGTAATGCCGATCTGAATCGTCGCGAGGAAGCGGCTCGGTTCGCTCAGCAGCCGCTGCAGCAGGATCGCTTTCTTGTGTCCTTCTTCGGCCATATGTTTGATTTTGTTGTCGTTGAGGGAGATGAGCGCGATCTCCGAGGCGGCGAAGAAGGCGTTCAAGACGATCAACACAAGCAAGATTACGATCTCCATGAGGGCATCCTCCCGGTATCTGGCGAAAATGGCTTCTCTAATCGCTTAAGATGCCCCAAGCGGCCGTTCTCATACGCAGTCGCCGGGTCGACTTCGGACGCCTTGACCCGGTCCGGGTCGCCTGCGCGCTCCGCTCGCGCCCTCCTGACCCGCTTCGGGTCCACCGCCGCCGTAAGCGCACGAAAAAACCGACGGCCTCGTTGAGGACCGTCGGTTCGTCGTTCGCGCGCATTACTTCTCGACCTTCAGCGACTGCAGCATGTCGCGCATCATCGCGCCCATGCCGTCGCCCGCGTCGTACGGATACGTGTGATGGACGACGAGCGCGTCGTCGCCGATCTGGAATACGTGGAAGCCGTGGAACTGCTCGTCCTTCTGGTAGCCCTGCACCATGCCGACGTACCCGTTCAGCTCGGTGCCGATGTCGGCGGGCTCGGAGGCTTCGTAGCCGTCCGCGTACGCCTTCCGCGCTTCTTCGACCGCTTGCTCGAACGTCAGGCCTTCCTTCACTTCGAGCTTCACGACAGCGGTGTAGTCGCCCATCTTCGCCGTGTGAACGACTTGGCCGTTCTCGACCTTCGGGGCGCTCAGCAGATCGCGAAGCACGTATTGGATGTTGTAAGGCGTCAGCGTGTATTGGACGACCTTGACCTTCTCCTTCATGCCTTCGATTTCGCTTTCGATCTCGATCGTCTCGCCCGTCTGGACGCCCAGCTCCTTAGCCGGTTCTTCGGCAGGTTCCTCGGCAGGCTCCTCCGCGGGCGTCTCTGCCGGCTCCTCGGAAGGCTGTTCCGCCGGCGTCTCCTGAACCGGCTGCTCGGCGCCGTTCCCTTGATCGTTATTTCCCTCGCCCGCCGCGCCGCAGCCGGCGACCGCAATCGCCAACGCCGCCAGGACGGCAAGCCATTTCGCTTGTTTCAACATGCGTGAAAATCCCTCCCATGATCTCTGTCTACACGATTCCAGACGCGGCGACGACGCAAAAGGTTGCACCATGCTTCCAAGGATTTACTCCCTTGGTTTTATCGAAGGAGGGAATTATGCGTTCCGAGCCGCGCGCCGCGACGCGGCGGCGGCGAACCAAGCGGTGACGGCGACGGAGACGATCGCCGTGCCGCCCCCCAGCCAGAAGCCGGCGTTCAACCCGCCGAGCTCGTTGATCCAGCCGGCGGCGAACGGTCCGGCGAACATGCCGGCCGCGTAGGCGGCTTGATAGAAGCCCATCGCCGTCGCCTGCTTCTCCGCGGCGACGCCCTGGATGGCGAGCGCCAGCAGCAGCGGGAAATGCAGCCCTTGCGCGAGGCCGTTGAGCGCCTGCGTCGCGTAGAGCGCCGGCAGCGTCGTCGCGAGCGGGATCGCCAGCGTGCACAGCCCGCTGACGGCGAAGCCGATCGCAATCGTTCGCCAAGCGCCGATCCGCGGCGCGATCCAGCGGCCGCTGTACAGCTGCGCGAGCGCGTGCGGCACCATGAAGGCGAAGCTGAGCAGGCTGAGCTCCCATCGCGTCGCGCCGAGCGTCGCCGTCGCGTACGACGGCGTGAAGCCGAACAGCGTG